>JAGQXA010000537.1 GCA_020436865.1 Saprospiraceae bacterium
GACCAGTTCAATCACGTGCTGGTAGTCGCGGAGATCGACGGCGCTCCTTGGCTACTCGACGCCGTCGATGCCGCCTTTCCTCCCGGCTATCCGACCGAAAACTCCCTGAACCATTTCGGTTGGCTGATCTACGACGGGCAGCCGCAATGGATCGAGATCAGCCCCCCTGATGGCGAGCAGGTGGTATTCGCCCAGCTGAAGTTGAGTGACGACGGCCGGCTCAGCGGAACCATCAATTCTCAACACAAAGGGTATCTGGCGATCGCCGAGCGAAGCAACCTGCAGGAAGAAGAACCGAAAACAGTCTGGAAAAAACGCCTGGAAGACCAATACCCCGACCTGGAAATGACCGAAGTGAATGTGGAGGGAGTGGAAGACTTCGGCCAGCCTGTAAAGGGAAAGTTGAGCTGCGACCTGCCGTCGGCAGCGGCCGTGGCGGGCGATCTGATCTACCTGCCGCCAACGGTCCACGCGCTCTTTTCGGACTCCCCTTTCGACGTGGAGTCGCGCGACTATCCGGTCGATATTCCCTTCCCGCTTAAAGAGCAGTACATCCTCAACGTCGAACTTCCCGACGGCTTCGCCGTGGAGGAAGTACCCGAATCGGCCAGTTACGAACTTCCTGAACACGGAGCCACGTTCAAGTACTCGGTGAACGATCGAGGCGGCAGCGTACAGATCATCTGCAAGATCGAGATCAGCCAGCTGCACTTCGAGCCGGAAGAGTACGCCGGATTGAAGAATTTTTTCGACATCATGATGGAGAAGCGGGCAGAGCCGGTCGTGCTCAAGCGAAAGTCCTGATAAACCCAAACCCGAATGCCATGAAGAACCTCCTATCCTCGCTCTTTTTTCTGGCGATCCCCGCCATGTTCCTTGGGCAGGACCTGTCGATGGCGGCCTATGCCATTCCAGACTCCCTTTTTTCGAAATCGGCCCACGAGATCGTGCGGGAGGACAGCCGCTATTTGCTGTTCAAATCGCCCGGAGAAGCCGAACTCAAGCGGCGGTTGGTCGTGACCGTGCTGGACGACGAAGCATCCAGTCGGCTACAATACATCCGCTATGACGACCAGTCGAAGGTCAGAAAAGCCTCCGCACGCCTGTACGACGGCATGGGCCACCTGCTGCGGGAGGTCGGGAAAGACGAGTGGGGTGATGAAAGCGCGATCTCCTCCGGAGAACTATATTCCGACGACCGGGTTCGATCGGTCGAGTTGGTACATACCCAATTCCCTTACACGATCGAGCTGGAATACGAACTTCAGCTCAGCCAATTTTCCGTATTCAAGCAGCTGCTTTGGCCGATCCAGGGTTATGGACAGGCGATCGAATCGGCGTCTTTTGAACTCGAAGTACCTGCGGAACTTTCCATGGAGGCCCATCCCCTCAACATTTCATTGGCGCCGCTTGTCACAGCCGGAAAGAACGGGATCCACTATCACTATCAGGCAAAAAACCTGCCTGCCGTTGCCTACGAACCCCTGGCCCCGCCGGCGGCTCAGGTCCTCCCGTCGGTCTTGTTCGTCCCCGGCTACCTTCAGATCGACGACCGCTACGCCGGTGATCTGCGGTCGTGGCAAAGCTTCGGCAAACTGATGTATCAGCTTTTTGAAGGGCGCGACGAACTCCCCGTAGATTGGCAGGAAAAAGTGCAAAACCTGACCGCAACCATATCGAACGACCGGGAGAAGATCGAGATCCTGTACCGGCTCCTACAGGACAATATGCGGTATGTAAGTGTACAACTGGGCATTGGCGGCTGGCAACCCTTCGATGCCGTTTATGTCGCGGAGAACAAATTTGGCGACTGCAAGGCTCTGACCAATTTCATGATGGCCTTGCTCCGGCAATCGGGCATCCAATCGCATCCGGTACTGATCTACCGGGGCCCTCATTCTTCCTTCCACCTGACCGACAGCTTCGCCAATCCGTTTGCCTTCAACCATGTGCTCTTGCACGTTCCGAAAGAGGATGTCTGGCTCGAGTGCACCTCTAACGAATATCCGGTCAACTACATAGGATCCGACAACGAGGGCCGGCGGGCCTTGCTCATTCGCGAAGACGGCGGTCATTTGATCGACATGCCCCGTACGCCCACAGCCGAAAACCGGATCGAATGGAATGCCGAGATCGAACTGCAAGCCGGTGGACAGGCGCTTATCAAGGGGCGCACGACCTACCTGGGCACTCCCCACCAGGAGTACCGCCATTATAAGCACTATTGGTCTACCGAAAAGCAAAAGCAGGAATTCCAAAGAACAGTTGACTTGCCGGCCTTCGTGCTGAAGACCTACGAACTAAATGCCTCGCCCGACCGTCCCGAGGCCTGGATCGATTACGAGGCCGACGTAAGCCGTTATGCTTCGCAGGCCGGTAAGCGCCTGTTCGTGCCTCTCAACCTGCTGGATCCACAAACGCAGGTTCTCCCGGAACTCGCCGAGCGCCGCCTCCCGATCGACTTCCGCTACGGACTCACCCTGATCGATAGTCTTACCTTCCACCTTCCGGAAGGATACCACATCGAATCGTACCCGCAGGAAACGATCCAACTGGAGGCCCCTATCGGGAATTATCAGCTGAGAGTTGAAGTCGGCGAAGAGCAGGTACTGTACTACCGCCGTTTGGAATACCGGCCAGGCAAACTACCTCCGGAAGGATACGAGGGGCTGCGCAGCTTCTTTAAGGAAATGGCCAAAGCCGAGCGGCAAATGATGGTGTTGGTCAACAAGACCTAATAGGTCCCTAGTCCTTCCACTGGAAGGTCGACAACATGCGGTCGACATCCTGCCGCAGGAATTCATAGATCGGCGCCAGGGAATCGGGGCGGGCCTCCGCATTGAAATACAAGGCCCCTCGAAAAAAGTGCCGGTGCAGGCTGTCGGTCAAAAAGAACTGGAACTGCGAAGCCACCGGACCTTCGAACTCGAAGGTGAGCCCGCGGGAGCCATACTGATTCTCGATCAGGTTTTCCTCGATGTAGGAAGCTTTCTTGTTGTGCCAATTGGCCAGTTCAAAGGCGTCGCTACGCAATTCTTCGAATGACTTCGCCTCGCCGACCGGCGCATAGGTGCAGTGCAGCCGGGCATCGAACGACGGGAAGAAAATATCGAACCAACAGGGGTGTGCCGGTTTTTCGTTGAGATAGACCGTGTCGCGCTGTATTTCTGCGTACCGGGGGTATTCGAAACTCAGATCGCAATACCCTTCGGAAAACGGCACATAGGCCTTTTCCGGATACTCCACCTTTGGATAGCCGCGCGGCTTGGGGGTATAAATGGGATCCTGGCATGAAGCCAGGAACGCAACCAGCAATAAGCCATACCAATACTTCATCGGGTAATTTTTTTAGTTAGCCGTCGGCCGGGAGGTTCTAGCATCGGAGCCTGGATCATTCCGGCGGAAGGGTGATCCGGATCTGTTCGATGCGGCGTTTGCCTACCGTAACGATCTTGAACTTGAACCCATTGTAGGCATACTCGGTATCTTTCTTGGGAATCTGGCCAGCCAGTTCGAGAACCAAACCCGCGAGCGAATCAGCGTCGCCCCGGATCTCATCGAAAGTCGAGGTGTTGACTCCCACAATGCGGCAGACATCGTTGATGAGCGTCTTCCCCTCGAACAGGTAGTTGAACTCATCGATCTTATTATAGTCCATTTCTTCTTCGTCGTCGAATTCGTCGCGGATCTCGCCGATCACTTCCTCGAGGATGTCTTCCAGCGTGACGATGCCGGAGGTGCCGCCATATTCGTCGACCACAATAGCCAGGTGCATGCGCTGCGACTGAAACTCTTTGAGCATGTCGTTGATCTTCTTGGCTTCCGGCACATAGAGTAAGTTGGGCCGGATGAGCGATTGCCATTCGAAGTCGCTCTGTTCGTGCAAATAGCCGAGCAGGTCTTTCACATAGAGGATGCCGGTGATATGGTCGAAGTCTTCCTTGTATATCGGTATCCGGGAATAGCCCGATTCCTTGACGACGGCGATCAGCTCGTCGAAACCGACCTGAAAATCGACCGCCACCACGTCGACCCGCGAGCGCATGATCTGCTTCACGGTCACGTCGCCGAACTTGACGATGCTCTTGAGGATGTCGATCTCCTGCCGGGCATTGTGCTCATCCCGCACGGTCAGTTCGATGGCCTCGTCGATATCCTGACGACTGGTCGGGGGAGGGCCGTTCGGCCGTCTTTTTTCCAGCTTGCGTTCGATCACGCTGGTGCCCCTGACCAGCAAGCGGCTCAGCGGTTGAAAGAGCCCGACGAGGAAGACGAGCGGTCCGGACATAGCTTTCGCCAATTGCACATTGTTGATGCGAGCATAGATCTTGGGCGCCACCTCTCCGAAGAGCACCAGCAGGAAGGTGACGGCTACCACGGTAATCGAAAAGTTGATCACGCGGACCCAATATTCGGCCGGCCACGAAATGAACGGCAGCGCCTCCTGCAAGGCAGAAGCCCAGTTGGCGTAGGTCTGATCGGGTAGAGCTGTGCGCAGCATATACTCCGACACCAGGACGATGGCAATATTGATAAAATTGTTGCTGATCAGGATCGTGGCCAGAAGGGTTCGCGGTTTCTCTTTAAGTCGGAGTATCCGATCGGCCTGCCGCGACTGATCTTCACGCAAGCGAGCGAAGTCGTTGTGAGTCAGGGAAAAAAAGGCCACCTCCGAACCCGACACCATGGCCGAGCCATAGAGTAGCAGGCAAAGGAGTACGAGGCTGATCACGACTTCCGACGTGGGCAGAGTTAGCAGCAAAAAAAGAGGGAAGAGGGCGCTTAAAGGACGACTAGGAGGTTCGGTTTCCAACTGGCGGTCTGGTTCGTTAATCAAAAACGGAAGCAGGCGCCCTTCCCGGGGCCTGCTTCCGTCGCCGTTCAACTAAAACGGTAGGTCGTCATCAGCTGAATCGGGGACTTCCCCTACCGGTGTCGAGGCATCGGGCCGGGACAGGTCCTGATCGTTGCCCTCGCCTTCTAATCCACGGCTGTTGAGGATCCGAAAGTAGTTGGCCACCACTTCTGTGCGATAGCGGTCCTGGCCATTCTGGTCTTGCCATTTCCGGGTCGACAGCTTACCTTCGACAAAGACCAACATACCTTTCTTGAGGGTGTTCTGAGCGCGCTCGGCCAAGCCTCTCCAGGCAACTACGTCGTGCCACTCCGTGCGATCGACCCAGTTGCCGGAATTGTCGCGATACCCCTCGTCGGTCGCTACGCTAAATTTGGCCACCATAGCTCCCGTCTCCAGGGTCCGGATTTCCGGATCCCTTCCCAAATTTCCAATTAGCGTTACTCGATTTACCATCTTGCTTACAGTTTTATAGGTTAAACAATCAATCCCTGCAAAACGCGCATCTCTGTTTAAGCCTAGGCTTTGCCAAGCATTTTTAAATATAGCGAATTATCTCTTAAATACCAATCGATGATTTTCGGAAAGGCAAAATTACGCAAGTTTTTCCGATCGACCGGCAAATAGGTATCGTCGATCAAAGGCGGGAGTTCAGGCAGGTCGAATTCCCAGAAAACGGCGTTGATCTGCTGGTGGCTCAGGGTTTGGCTGAAGGATTTCGACACTTGCCGGAGTTGGCAGGAGCGGTCGCCGGTCAGTTGCTTCCAGAGAGGTTGCTCCCGGACCTCCTCTTCGCTTTCGTAGAGGCGGTCGGCTTCCAGCAGCGGAAACTGGAAGAGGTGCTGCCAGACGTCCTTCTCCCTTCGTTGTTGCAGCAGTACTTGTCCGCGACATTCCAGGACCAGATAGTGAAAGAAGCGCTTCCTGCGGGTTGTTCGCTTGCTTTTGACCGGCAGATCGGCGATCCGTTGTTCGCCGTAAGCGACGCAGTCGGCGCGAAACGGGCAGCCGGAGCACTTCGGACGTGCAGGCGTGCACCAGGTAGCGCCGAAATCCATAATGGCCTGATTGTATTCCCCCGGCAAGTTCGGATCGAGCAGCTCTTGCGCGAGCCTGGCGAAGATCTTCTTGCCTTCCGTGGAGTCGATGGGCTCGGCGATGCCGAAGATCCGCGCAAGCACCCGATAAACGTTGCCGTCGACCACCGCATGGGGGAGCCCGAAAGCGAAGGAGGCAATGGCAGCGGCGGTATAAGGTCCGATGCCCTTGAGGGCTTTGATCGCCTCGTAAGTATCCGGAAATCGACCATCCAGTTCACCGGAAATATACCGGGCTGTGGCATGCAGGTTGCGGGCCCGCGAATAGTACCCCAGCCCCTCCCAATGCTTCAGCACCACGTCGAGGGAGGCATCGGACAGTGCACGTACAGTGGGAAAAGCCTCCCGAAATCGTTCGAAATAGGGCAAGCCCTGTTCGACGCGCGTTTGCTGCAAAATGATCTCGGAAAGCCAGATCAGGTACGGATCGTCGGAAGCCTTCCAGGGCAGGGGGCGAGGATGGCGGTCGTGCCAGGAGAGGAGCCGTTCGCGAAACAAAGCGGGGTCGATCATAGCGGCAAAGGTAGCCATAAAAAAAGCGGCGAAGAGAATGTTCCCCTTCGCCGTTTTCCTTCCATCGCACGCTTCGACCGAGGTCCTACTTACACGGCCAGTCGGTCGAGTTTGTCGCCCAAGGTTTCGTAGCGACTGCGGATCAGACCCTTTAACTCCTTGCGGGCAAAGAAGATCCGGCTCTTGACAGTTCCCAGCGGCAAGTCGAAATAGTCGGCAATCTCCTGGTACTTGTACCCCTGATAGTGCATGAGAAAGGGAACGCGGATACTTTCATCCAGCCGATCGATCATTTCGGTGAGTTCTTTCATCATGATATTGGATTCCCCCTGATTGGAAATGTCGGTCGATCCGGAATTGAGAAAATAGAGGTTATCGGTCGAATCCATAATGGTGTTGGCCTTCACCTTCTTGCGGTAGTTGTTGATGAAGATATTCTTCATGATCGTAAACAACCAGGCCTTGAAGTTGGTCCCCGGCCGGAATTTCTCCCGGTTGGTCATGGCCCGATAGGCAGTTTCCTGAAAGAGGTCTTTGGCATCCTCGACGTTCTTGGTCAGATTATAGGCAAAGGCCTGCAGTAAGGAAGTCATCTTATTGAATTGGTCGTTGAACTCCAGGGTCGACATGGCGATTGCTTTTATGGATTGGTTAGAGAGAACTTTACTTAATTGTTTAATCAAAAGTACGCATTTATTAAACAAAACACAATTCCATAAAGCTTTTTTCTACTGTATTTCCATGATCAAGCCTGAAGTATTCAAGAATACACACTAATAAAATATTGTAAATCAATGAATTAATTTCAATTTGTCTGAAATTATAAATTATGTAATTTTCAGTATTTTTTGAAAATTATGACTTAAAATCTGCTCATCCGGGCCAATTCCGCTCCGGAAAAGGCACATTTCTGTGCGGTTTGATGGACAAAAGGGAAAGAGGAGGATTTTTGTTTAACTTTTTACTTCTGCGCGTTCAACACCAGTACCAGCGCGATCGCCGAGAAGACGATATTAGGTATCCATACGCCCAACAAGGCCGGCAGCGCTTCGCTGGTGGCAAAAGTGATCGAGAAGCGCGAAAGGAAAATGAAGATCGCTCCGATAGCGACGCCGAGCGCAAGATGTAGCCCCATACCGCCCCTGACCTTGCGGGAAGCGACCGCCATTCCGATGACGGTCAGAATGAGGATCGTAAAGGGATCTGCCGTGCGCCGGTAGATCTCGATCTGATAGACCTTGGTCAGGTTCACCCCTCTTTGCCGCTCGTCTTCGATAAACTTGCGCAGTTCGGGGGTGGTCATCATCTCTTTCTGGTTGTTGTAGCGCACGAAGTCGGCCGGCACCAGGTTGAAGGAAGTGTCGAGCGTTTCTCCCCGGCCGACGATCAGTTCTTCGTCCATGCCGTTAAAGGTGCGGATCTCATAGTTCTTTAGTTCCCAATGGTTCGGATAGCCTTTCCATTCGGCCGTTTTGGCCTTGATGTATGACTTTAGCTGGTTATCCTCGAAGCGTTCCAGCCGTAGGTCCATCGCAGTGGTGTCCTTCTTTCGATAGTAGCGCACGAAGACCTTCTCCTGCGGCGCGATAAACATGTCGACATTGCGGGTCTTCCCCTCGTCGCTCTCCTTCCACACATAGGCATGTTCGAAATCGAGCTTCGTCTTGTTGCCGATCGGAATGATGATGTGATTACCCAGCAGATGCAGGCCGGCGATGAGGCTGGCCGCCAGCATGTAGGGCACCATCATACGCCGGAAGCTGACGCCGGCCCCCAGGATCGAGATGATCTCGGAATTGTACGCCATCCGGGAGGTGAAAAAAATAACCGTGATCAGGGAATAGAGCGGCCACAAGACCCCATTGATCCAAAAAACAAAATTGAGATAGTAGTCGACCAGCACCTGCTTCACGGTGACCGGCTCGTCGATAAACTCCTCCACCTTTTCACTGAAATCGATGACGATCGCGATCTGCGTGAAGATCAGGGCCACGTACAGGAACGTGGACAGATACTTGCGGATGATATATTGGTCGATCTTCTTGAACATTCTCCTGTTCGTTACGACAAGCGCCGTTCCAACGAGCCGGTCATGCCGGCTTTCCAGGAACTAAAGGTGCCGTCCAGGATGCGCCGGCGCGCCTCGCCCACCAGCCAGAGATAGAACCCGAGATTGTGCAGCGTGGCGATCTGCATACCCAGGTACTCCTTGCACTGAAACAGATGTCGCAAATACGCCTTGCTGTGTTCCCGGCTCGTAGCTACCGGACTTTCCGCATCGATCGCACTGTGATCGTCTTTCCAGCGGGCATTCTTGATATTGATGATCCCCTCGCGGGTGTACAACAA
>JAGQXA010000538.1 GCA_020436865.1 Saprospiraceae bacterium
ATCCCAAATTTCACATCTCAAATCAATAATAGTAATACTCGTTGCAGGTCGCGAAGGTGAAGTACACGTGTTCGGGCGTCAGGTTGGGATGCGACTCGATGAAATTCACAAAAAAGGTCTTCTCGGCTTCTGTGGGCAAGCGCACGAAAAAGCGCTTGTAGGTCTCGATGACGAAAGCCTCCACGTCGCTGCGCATTTCCTGTTCACTCGGTAGGGCGACATCGGGGTCGCCGATCATCTTGGCGATAATGGCCTCGAAGGCTACCTGTTTGTCGCCAATGGAGGTGACCAGCTGAGAAAGGTCGACCAACTCGTTGGAACTCAGCGGTTGCTGGAAAAGGTTGGCGTAGGCGATGTTGATGAACTGCTCCTGTGACTTCTGCTTGTCCTTGTCGGCATTGTTCGGCAGCACCTCGATGTCGTTAACCTCATAGTAGTAGGTCTTTTCCTTGCAGGCGGCGAAGAGCAAAAGGCAGAAGAATAAAAAGAAGTATAGAGGTCGCATGGCGGAGCGGTTTAGAAGTTGGCGTATTCGTCGGTCACCATAATGGTTTGCTGGACCAGCGGAAAGTCGCGGGCCGTGAAAAACCCGGAGAGCAATGCCGCCGTTTCGGCCGTGGCCGGTTCTCTGGAAAGCAACTGCCGGTAAGCCCAGATGATCAGTCCTTCGTATAACTCGGCATTGCCGGTGACGATCTGCACGTAATCGTCCTTACTGCTGCCGGTCTGACCGAACAGGGTCTCCTCGCTATTGTATTCCACCATCTTGAATCCGGCGTTGAATTCGGCATCGGTCGGGTAGCGCCAGTAGAGATTGTCGAAGGTGGCGTTGACAAAATTGAACGTGTTCATGTTGATCACGTCGTAAATATTGTTGTCGACCATCCGGGCAAAGAACTGTCCGATATCGATGGCGCCGTTTTGCAGGTCGCTACGGGCATGCAGCAGGGCGATCAGCTTGAGCTTTTTCAGGGAGTCGGTGACGGCGGAGATCTCTTCTTCGATGGTGAGGTCCGATACGCCTTCCAGGCAACGCACTTTGGCTTGGTTGTACAGGTGCCGGTAATAGGCGTGCTGATAGGAAGTGTCGCCCTCGACCGCTGCGGTACTCGTTTGGAGTTTTTGGATCAGAGCGGCGCGTGCCTCCTGGCTCAGATCGGCCTCGCGCAGGGCGGCCGTCTCGTCGGCCATTTCTTCGTCGAGGGGCTCGCGGCCAAGCAGGTCGATAAAAATGCGGTTGACGTAGTTTTCGATCTTGATCGCCGGCACATTGTTGACGACGGGCGGATCGTTGTCGGTCACGAGCACCGTTTCATATTTGGTGCACGCACAGGCCAGGCAAAGGCCGAACAATAGCATACCGGTTTTGGGTAAATGCATAAGCTCTCTACTCGTAGTGTTGTGGGATGCGAATGGCGGATCGGCTCCGCCACTCTACTATCTCATGTGCCGAGCTGGTAAATGGTTTGTTAAGGAAAGAGAATTGCCCACCTTTCGTCGGTCAGCTGCGCTATTTCATCAGCTTTCGGATCAGCACCGGCAGGAAAAGCAGGTCGCTGAGCAGGGCGCTGCATAGGGTGAGGCTGATGAGCAGGCCGATATTCACACTGGGAGGGTGTATCGAAAAGAGCATGACCAGGAATCCGAAGAAGAGAATGATGGAAGTCAGCACGATCGCTTTACCGGTTTCCAGGAAGGTAGTGCGCAGGGCCTCTTCGATGCCCAGCCCTTTGTTGCGGGCCAATTTGAACTTGCTGAGAAAATGAATGGTGTCGTCGACTGCGATGCCGAAGATCACGGCAAAGACGATCGATACGCCCGCTTCGAGCTCTACTCCCATAAACCCAAGCAATGCCCCGCCCAGCAACAAGGGGAAGAGGTTGGGGATCAGCGCGACCAGCAGCATGCGTCCGTTGCGGAACAATAGCGCCATCAGGAGCGATACGATCAAAATGGCCAGGCCCAGGCCGAAGAGCAGGCTTTCGCGTACATACTCCGAGTTCTTGTCGATGATCAGCCCGGTTCCGGTTCGCCGGAAATCGACGACCGTACTATCGGTTTGAGTGGCGATCCAGCGGTCGATCCGCTCGCCCACGGCCTTGATGCTGTCTGCCCCGATGTCGAGGATACGGGAGGTGATGCGGGCCTTCCGCCCGTCGTCGCTGACGAGCACCTTCAGGTCCTGTTGCGGCATTCGCTGCGCCAGACGCCGGTATTGCTCGAATTTGGCTTCGCTTTCGGGCATGACGTAGGCCTCTGCGCGGTTGCCGTGGTTCATCCGGTGAATGCTCTTGTAGGCCGTCGAGATCGAATTGATCGCCCGCACGCCGGATTGGCTTTTCAGGAATTGCTCGACCCGGTCGATCTCCCGCACGATCTCGTAGTCGTCGGCCCGGTAGTCGCCCTGTGCAAAGACGGCGATCTCCATGGGCCGGAAGCCGGCAAACTGCCGCTCGAAATAGCGGAAATCCTGGGTGATCTTCTTGCCGCTCGGCAAATTGCTGATGATGCTGTAGTTGGTCGTTACCCGCGAAATGCCCAAGGCACAAACGGCCAGCAGCAGGATCCCTCCGAGTGCGATGCCCCGCGGAAAGCGACGTGTGAAGCGGTAGGCCCGGTCCATGCTGCGCTCCCAGAAGGCCTGACTTCGGCCGAGCTTAATGAGCTGGTCCGTGCGAAACAAGGTCAGCATCGCCGTAGTGAAAAAGATGACGGTCACATAGGCGATCAAAACCCCTACGGCCGAGTTGATGCCGAAGTCGCGAATGGGTTGTACCCGGCTCGTCAACAGCGTCGCGAAGCCGATGGCCGTGGTCAGGGAGGTCAGGAGGGTGGCGAGTCCGATCTCGCGGATGGTGACCTGAATGGCGGTACGTCGATTGACGCCCCGGCGCAATTCGTCGATGTACTTCGTCATGATGTGCACCACATCGGAAGTGCCCACGATGATCATTAGGACGGGGTAAAGCGCAGATATGGCATTCAGCTCTCGTCCGCTCGCTCCCAGAAATCCAAGAAAGAGCAACATCCCCAATCCGACCGAAAGGATGGCAATGGCGATGCCCCATGGCCGCCGGAAGATGAAGAACATCACGAGGGTAACCAAAATGCCGGAAACGAGGGCCGATACCATGACCTCGCGCTTCTGCATAGCTACGAGTTCTTTCTGAAAATAGGCCCGCCCCAGGTAATGGTAGGTTTCGAAATCGTACTCACCCATAAGCCGGTCGAGCGCGTCGATCAACTCTTCCGATTCCCGGAGCTGGATGCTGGGTTTGGTCTTCAGAAAAACCACCAGGGCCGTGGCGTCGGGAGAAATGAGGTTGTAGACGAACCGCTCGTCGGCCAGAATTCGTTCGCGATCGGCGGCATAACGGCCGGGCTCATCGAGGTGAATGACGGGTAGGCTGGTAATGCCAAAGGGCGTCTTCAACGGATAGGAGAGCTTGGTCAGCGACTGGCTTTCTTCCACCTGTGGCAATTCGCGGGCTCGTAGCGTCAGTTCGTGGAATTGCCGCAGGAAATGTTCTTCGAAAACACCTTCCCGGCGCTCGACCGCTACGAGCAGGAAGTTGTCGTCGGTTTCGAATTCGTCGATGAACTGGCGAAAGAACTCGAGGTCTTCGTCGCCCTGTGGGAAGAATTGCTCGAAGTCGAAGGAAAAGCGGATACGCGTGGCCAGGAACACGCTGGCCACCGCCAGAAGGGCGAAGGCGATCAGGATCGACAGTCGGGTACGCTCGTTCATGCGAGTTGGTTCGGGATGACAAAGCTCGCATTCCGAACCCCGGGTGGCGCGAATTGTTCAGGAAAGCGGAAATCCTCCAAAAAAATTTTTCATCTTCATCCCATGGCAAAACAAGCGGTATCTCCGGGCAAGCTGTATCTCCTGCCTTCTCCGCTCGGGGAAGGAGGCGCGGCTGTCATGCCCGTCTATCTCGTCGAGCGCCTGGCCTCTCTGAGCTACCTGATCGCCGAGCGGGCCAAAACAGCCCGGCAGTACATCAAAGAGGTCTTGCCCGGTCGCGATCTCAACGACTGGCAGATCGTGGAGCTCAATAAACGCACGGCAGCCGAAGAAAAGCCCCGATTGCTCGAGCCGGCCCTGGAGGGCCATTCGATCGGCCTGTTGTCGGAAGCCGGCTGTCCCGGCGTGGCCGACCCCGGAGCGGAGGTGGTACGCCTGGCCCACGAAAGGGGCATCGAGGTGGTACCCATGGTCGGCCCTTCTTCGATCTTGCTGGCGCTCATGGCCTCGGGGATGAGCGGACAACAATTCTGCTTTCATGGCTATTTGCCCCCGAAGCGGCCCGAGCTGGCAAGGGAGTTGAAGCGCCTGGAACAACAGGCAATGCGTTACCGCCAAACCCAGTTGTTCATCGAAACGCCCTATCGCAACGGGAGCCTGTTGGAAACCGCCCTGCATACGCTCTCCCCGGCCACGCGCTTATTGGTGGCGGCCGACCTGACCCTGCCCACTCAGTACATCCGGGCATTGCGCATCGTCGATTGGCAGCAAACGCCGCTCCCCGACCTGCACAAGCGCCCGGCGGTGTTTGCGGTCTTTGCGGAATGAGGGCGTGACCTGCGGCGGAAGGATCGTCCTAAATCAGGGGCATCCGAGCCGCCAACAATTTGACCGGAAACATCGTTTGTTAGGTGACAAACCAAAGAACTCGTCCATGAACCAAGACCTGGCCATCGCCCGAAGAGATCTGAACAAGAACGGCTTCCTAGATATCGACCTCGACCCCACGCTCGACCTCTTCGCCGAGATCGATCGGTTGAAAAAGGAAAAGAACGCCATCATCCTGGCGCACTACTACCAGGAGCCCGACATTCAGGATATCGCCGACTATATCGGCGACAGCCTGGGGCTTTCGCAACAGGCCGCCGCCACCGAGGCCGATATGATCGTTTTTGCCGGCGTGCACTTTATGGCCGAAACGGCTAA
>JAGQXA010000539.1 GCA_020436865.1 Saprospiraceae bacterium
ATAATAGTAAAGCTATTGAGCGGAGAAGTTGCTCGGTTCGTCGAGTTTTTGACTCCGTTCGGGGTGTTTTCTGGCATTCGCCTACTGATTTACCCCATATTAGAAGTATCAAATCAATCTCCACTATCGATTCCAACCTTTCGTACTTACCCGATTTTTCCTACTGGTAGATAGGACAATTTCTACCGATTTCACCTAAAACCCGGCTGCCCGGGGCACCTCCCGGGTGGCCATTTTTTACTCAAGCGCGAGTGGTTTGGGCATGATAAAAACGGACCAACAGATGTCGCTTGAGTAAATGCCGACGAAGAAGGGGTTGGGGAAATCCCAAACCACTTCGGCCTCGGCATAGAAATCACCTAAGACCACGAAGAAGCGATTCTTCCACTTATTTTTTCACCTCAAACCCACGTTGTCATGAAAATGAGAGCTTTGTTCCTGTTTTGTCTGGCACTTTTTACCGGCTTCGCCCTGTCAGCTCAGAACCGTTGGGTAGGTGGAACGCCGGGTACCGAAACGGATTGGTTGCAGCCCCGCAACTGGAGTAAGAACAGGGTCCCCGACTGGACCGACTCGGTCGTCCTGATACCGGACGTTTCCACCCAAAGCGGATTCTTTCCCGTCGTGTCGACGATCGTGCCGGCCATCCCTCACCTGTTTGTCGCCTCGGGCGCAAAACTGGTCCTGAAACCCTCCGGCGACCTGACGATCGACGGCGCTACGACCTACAACCACGGCATCTTGCTGTATGGGGAGATCATCAACAGCGGACACCTGACCATCCAGAACACCGGATTGTATAGCGTCGACTACCGCGGCCATGAATGGGCCTTCATCGGAGAGCACAAAGTGCAGCTGATGGATCAGCTCGCCGAAATCACAGACCATTGACCTTCAGTTTTTAGGATTATATCATGGGATAATGTGGCCCCGCTTCGGCGGGGCTTTTTTTTGTCCATCTGGATCGGGAGCGAACAAAATCCGCCTTCATCCTATAAGGATTGATAACGCCCCGATTACCTCTACCCCCTCTCTCCCATGTACAAATAGTCGTTTGCTTCCGGAAGGAATCCGTTTCCGGCTTTTCACCACTATGGATGTTTGCAACTCTTGCGGCCCGCCCGTAAGGGAACCTCGACATTTATTAACACAAAAACCGATCACATCCATGAGAGCACTCGGACTCCTATTGGGTTTGCTGTTGTGCGGCCCCTTCATTTTCGCACAACAACCCAATGCCCTTGCCCAGATGGTGGCCACCCGTCAGGCCGCCGGTGAAAAATTTCCCGCTCATTCGCTATTGATCCCTTGCGGAGGACTAGATCCCTCCCTGCAGCGCTTCGTGGCCGACGGCCTACTGTTCAGCCTCGACGAAGCGGCCGTCTCCGGCCTTTACCAGGCGGCCCCGACCTCCATCAGCCTCGAATGGCCGGTGTCGGCCGACCAATCCATCACCTTACAACTCGTACAAAGCCCGGCGCTAACCGACGACTTCCAGGTGCGCATCAGCAGCCGGGGCGGCGAAGCCTTCCCCGTTCACCCCGGTCGTTACTACCGGGGTATCGTAGCCGGCGAGCCCCGTTCCGTGGCTGCCGTCAGTATTTTCGAAGGCGAGCTCATGGCGGTCGTCGCCCGCCCGGGCGTGGGTAATCTCGTGCTGGGCCGCCTGCCCGACGATCTGCAGGGGCGATACATCCTCTATCGCGAGCGCGACCTGTTGGAAACCCCGGACTTCGAATGCGACGCGCTCGAACTGCCGCCCGGGGTGAAGAAACTTCCTTCGATCGAAGGCTCTTCCGAACAGAAGGTGGTCGATAATTGCGTGCGAGCCTATCTGGAGTGTGAGTACGATTTTTTTCTGGAAAAGGGATCCGTGCAAGGCGTGATCAACCACATGACGGGCCTGTTCAATATCGTGTCTGCGCTCTATCAGAACGAATCCATTGACGTCGACATCTCCGAGATCTTTGTGTGGGATACTCCCGATGCCTTCGCCACTTCCTCCACTTCCTCGGCGCTCAACTCTTTTCAGAACATCCGCACCAGCTACAACGGCGATATCGCCCACCTGGTGTCGCGTGGAGCGCCCACCGGGGGCGGGGTAGCCTGGGTCGACGTGCTCTGCACCAATTTCGGATACGCCTACAGCTATATCGGCAGCAACTACAATCCGCTGCCGACCTATTCCTGGTCGGCTAATGTGCTGACCCACGAGATGGGGCACAACCTGGGCTCGCGACACACGCACGATTGCTCGTGGACCGTCAACGGCCAGCCGAACCAGGCCATCGACGGCTGCGGGCCGCAGGTCGGGATCGACGGCAACGGTAGTTGCGGACAAGGTCCGATTCCCGCGGCCGGCACGATCATGAGCTATTGCCACCTGATCAGCAGCGTGGGTATCGATCTTTCACTCGGCTTCGGTCCGCAGCCCGGCGACCTCATCCGCAGCAAGGTCAACAGTGCCGGTTGCCTTTCTCCCTGCGGTGGTGGCGGTTGCAATTTCGACGTCGCCATTAACCGCACCCATGTGGATTGTTTTGGAAATGCGACCGGCGCGGCAACCGCCAGTCCGGTCGGCGGCACGGCGCCCTTCTCGTATGCCTGGTCGACAGGAGCCTCGACGCCCGGCATCAATGGTTTGGCGGCAGGCAATTACGCCGTCACCCTGACCGATAGCGAAGGTTGTACGGCCACGAAAAACGCGGCGATCAACCAACCATCCGCCCTGCTGTTGCAGACCAGCGCGGTCGACGCCAGTTGCGCCGGAGAGAGCGACGGTATCGCCCGCGCCCTGGGGAACGGCGGCACGCCGCCATACAGCTATCAATGGTCGAACGGTTCCACCCTGGCAGACAACGCCGGCGTGCCGGCCGGCAACTATCAGGTGACGATCGTCGACGCCGCTGGCTGTACGGCCAGCGGCTCCACTACGGTACAGGCAGCGCCCGGCATCAGTCTGCAATTTGGAGTGACCGACGAGTCGGTCGCCGGCGCCGCCGACGGGGCGATCCAATTGGGCGTATCCGGCGGAACGCCGCCCTATACCTTCGAATGGTCGAACGACGCTTCCAGCAAGAATATTAATAATCTGCAGGCCGGCACCTATGTGGTGACGGTGACCGACAGCAACGGTTGCTCCGCTACCGGCAGCGCTACGGTCGAGGCTACGACGGTCGCCTGCCTGCCGCTCGTCGAGCTCCCCTACGAAGAGAGTTTTGAGACCGGCCTGGGCGACTGGCTCCAGCTGGCCAACGATCATTTCGACTGGACGCGCAACACGGGTAGTACCCCGACCAGCGGCACCGGTCCGGAGGCGGCTTCCCACGGTAGCTACTATCTCTTTGCCGAAGCCGACGGACATGAAGGCAAAAAGGCTGTGCTCGAAGGCCCCTGCTTCGACCTGTCGACCGCCTCGACGCCCATGCTGGCCTTCGACTACCACCTCTACGGCAGTGAAATGGGCAGCCTGACCTTTCAGGTCAGCACGACGGCCGGGGCTTCCTGGACCGGCTTGTACCAGATCGCCGGTCACCAGGGGAATAACTGGCAAACGGCCCTGGTCGACCTGAGCGACTATGCCGGACAGATCGTCAAACTGCGTTTTATCGCCACCATCGACGGTCAGCGGAGCGACCTGGCGATCGATCATCTGCGGCTCGGCGAAGACCTGAGTACCGGCCTCACTGATCTGAGCCGGTCAAGCCTGCTGACCCTTTGGCCGAACCCCGCGCAGGATCGGCTTCAAGTGCGCCTGGAAACGCCGGTTGCGGAGTCGTTGCAGTGGCAATTGGTCGATTGCCTCGGCCGTGCACATGCGCAGGGCGAACTACAGCCTTTCGCCGGCCTGGCCGAGCTCGAACTGGCCGTCGATCGCCTGCCGAATGGGTTTTACCTGCTGGTTTTTCAGGGTGACTCCGGCCCGCCACTCAGCAAGCGCTTTGTCGTGCAACGATGAGTAGGAAGTAGCGGCAACTTCAGTCGCCTGGCGGCTAAAGTCGCCGCTACAAACGGTCGGGGGCCGGGGACGAAACTGCGTCCCGGGCCCCCGGCATCTTTCCTCTCTTATCTTTCCTCTTTCTACTCAACCCTGACCAGTTTGGCCGTCTGCACCAGCCGGCCGCTGCCGTCGAAGGCCGATGCATAGTAGGTGCCAGCCGGCAAGTTGGAGGCATTCCAGAGCACGTCGTGCACGCCTGCCGATCTTTGCTCGTCGAGTACGGTCGTCAGGTAGCGCCCCTGGCTATCGAATAGGCGGATCTGCACCCGCCCGGCTTCGCGGACCTCTACACGGAAGGTCGTTTCCGTGGTGAAAGGGTTCGGGAAGTTCTTCATGATCAGCGGCTGTGCGCTCATGCCCAGTCCGTTGGC
>JAGQXA010000540.1 GCA_020436865.1 Saprospiraceae bacterium
ACCGTGGCGGTCGAGTAGGGCTCGAAGTAAACGAACTTCTTCTTCAGCCCGGGAAGTTGCTTGATCAGCATTTCGCGCCGGGCAAGGGGGTACTCTTTACCTCCGTTGTAGTACGTGATGATCGGGTCGATGCTGCCGTTGTGATCGAAATCTTTGGCCAACAGCTTGAGCGGTTCGGCAGCCGAGGCGTGCAGGCGGGTATTCAGGCCCAGGTTGCCGGCGATCAGGTCCTGGTCGCCGTCGCTGTCGACATCGGCCAGTGCGAGGCAGTTCCACCAGCCTTCCGTTTGCGCGAGCCCGAAGGCGGCGGTCTGATTCTCGAGTTTCCCGTTCACCACCTTGTACACGCTGATGGGCAGCCATTCGCCGGCGGTGATCATTTCGGCTTGGCCGTCGCCGTCGAGGTCGCCCCAGCGGATATCGGTGATCATGCCTGCCGTCTGGAAGTCCGGACAAACCTCCACGGTTACATCGGAAAACTTACCGCCTTCATTGCGGAGAATGAAGCTCTGCGGGGCGCTGGGGTAGGCTCCGGGCGATACCCGGCCCCCGACGAACAGATCGAGGTCGCCGTCGCCGTCGTAGTCCTGCGCCTGCACGCACGACCCGCTGGAGGTCATCTTGGGCAGGGCGTTCACCGTGCGGCTGAACTGGCCCTGGCCGTCGTTGAGGTAGAGGCGATCCTGGTACAGCTCGGAGTTCATCGGGGCGGCGCTACCGCCGCTGACGACGTACAGATCGGGATCGCCGTCGCCATCGGCATCGAAGAACAGGCAACCGAGGTCTTCGGCGGGCTGGTCGAGGGCAAAGGCTTCGGTCGTCGAGCGCCGGAAGGTCGAATTGGCCTGCTGCAGATACAGCATGCCGGCCTGACCGGCTGCGCCGCCGACGAAGAGGTCTTCCCGGCCGTCGCCATTCACGTCGGTCACCGCGGCGAAGGGGCCCAGGCGCGACAGGCGATGGGGCAGCAGGCGCTCGCGGTCGAAGTCCTCGAACTCGTTTTCCTGATGAATGAAATCGAGTCCCAGGCCGGTGGCCGGGCGGAAGAATTCATTCTTGGCGGCCTTCTTGGCCGTCTGGGCCGTCGTATTGCCCTTTTCGACCGTCAGTCGTTGGTCGGCCGCCACTTGATCGAGTACTTGTACGGCGCCGTCGGGCCAGGTGATCTCGATGCGGTCGACCGAAGCGCAGTCGCCCAGGCCAAAGTGCAGGATCGTCGAAGAGGAGGAAAAGAAGCCGCGCGTGGGGGTCACCTCCTGGTACTGCTGCCGGTCGCCGCAATACAGTTGTACTTTGGCGCCGACGGCCTTCGTATTCTTGCCGCTCTCCTGCAAGGCGATCTGCAGGTAGTGCCGTTCCGGATATTTCTCGCGGCTCAGGTTGCGATAGACAAAGGCCGGGTCGGCGATGTTATTGGTGATGATCTCCTCGTCGCCGTCGCCGTCGAGGTCGGCATAGGCCGAGCCATTGGAAAACGACCGTTCGGGGAGGCCCCAGCTATCGGTGACCTTCTCGAAGCTGAGGTCGCCCTTGTTGCGGAACAGGTAGTTCTGCAGCCGTTCGGAGGGGATCATGTTGAGAAACTGATCGAACTCGGGGAAGCGCTGTTTGTTAATGCCGCCGGTTCGATTGAGCGAGTCGACCGTATAGGTGAGGTAGTCCATGTTGGTCACGTCACGCCGGTAACCGTTGGTGATGTAGAGGTCTTTCCAGCCGTCGTTGTCGAAGTCCTGGAACAGGACGCTCCAGCTCCAGTCGGTGTTTGAAATGCCGGCAAAGGTGCCGACGTCGGCGAAGCCGCCTTCGCCGGTGTTGAGTTGCAGCACGTTGCGCATGATCTGATGGCCGTAGCCGTAGCGCACCAGGGTGTTGTAGCGCTGGAGGTCCATGGTGGTCATCAGCAATTTCTGGCGGCGGTTGTCTTCGGCGATCATATCGAGGGCGGCCACGTCGACCATGCCGTCGTTGTTGAAATCGGCGATGTCGACCCCCATCGTGTGGTTGCTGGTATGGCGGAAGTACTCGTCGATGCGGTCGGTAAAGGTGCCGTTGCGATTGTTGATGTAGAGATAGTCGGGCTCGATGTAGTCGTTGCCGACATAGAGGTCGGGATAGCCGTCGTGGTTGAAATCGCTGACGGTCACGCTCAGTCCGAAGGCCCGGTTCACGATACCTGCCTGTTCGCTCACGTCGGTGAAGGCGCCGTTGCCTTCGTTGCGATACAAACGGTCGGATTCATGCGGCCCGCGCGGACCTTCCCGCTTTACCCGCTTGCCGTCGACCTCCTCCAGGGCGATGTTGTTGACGGAGGAGAAGTCGACCGGGTGATTGAGCACATACACGTCGAGGTCGCCGTCGAGGTCGTAGTCGAAGAAGTTGGCGTGGTTGGAGGCCGAAATATCGTCGAGGCCGTAGGCGGCCGCGCTTTCGGTGAAGGTAAGGTCGCCGTTATTGAGGTAGAGCAGGTTGCGTCGCTGGTCGTTGGCCTGCAGGCCCGTGCGGCAAACGTAGAGGTCGTCGTAGCCGTCGCCGTTGATGTCGACCACGGTCACGCCGGTCTTAAATCCGCCCGTAGCGCCCACGCCGGCCGCTTCGGTAATGTCCTGAAAATTCAGCTCGCCCTGATTGAGGTACAGGCGGTTACTCTCCTGGCTGCCGACGAAGTACAGATCGGGCCGGCCGTCGCGGTTGGCGTCGAGCACCGCTACTCCTCCGCCGTTGTACATGTAGGAGTTGGTGATGATGTTCAACTGGTGATCTTCCTTGATGATGTTGGCGAACGTGATGCCGGATGTTTCCGGAGCAACTCGTTCGAAATGTGGGTCGGCCGGAGCGCTCGGCTCGACGGTGCTCGTCTTGGCAGGTTCGCCCGGAGAACAGGCGCTAATGACAAGTACTATACTGAATACGGGCAGAAATCTGGTAAGCATATTGCCTGATTGGTTTTATTTTTGCGATAAATTTAGGAATAATTGACGGAAGCAGACTCCTATATGCGGTCGCGATTCTTGCCGAAACGGCCGGCCGCACAATAAAGCCGGAGAGCTGGGGGTTAATCAATAACACTTTTAAAGTCCATGGGCATGCGGATCACTTGGCTGCTACTCTTCCTCCTCGCATTGACGGGGCCCGTGCTGACCGCACAGGAACATCGCCCCTCCGAAACCCGGGAAGAATACGAAGCGGAATATCAGGAGCGCATCAAGAAGGAAACGCTCTATGGGGTGTACATCCCCCAAGACCTCACCGATGCGTTCATTCAGCTCAATAAACTCATCGAGGCCGACGACCGGCAGAAATTCAAGAGCTTGAGCGAAGAGGAGGCGGAACACCGCCTGTTCTTCAGCCTGGGCCGTTGGATCATCCACAACTGGGGCTTCTACGGCGGTTCGCGCCTCTCGCACTTCCTGCGCGAACTCGGGGTCTACCATCCCGAGGATATGGCCCGCTTCATTATCATCACCTACCATCGCAACCTCAACCGCAAGAGCCTCGACGTGAAACCCCTGGTTGAATCCATCCAGGAAAAACGACTGCAGGAGCAACAGGAAAAACGCAAGGACGGCCAGATCCTGCACGAAGAGACGCGAGTGCGGGAGAAGACGGAGGACCAGCGGGATTAGGGGGCCCCGTCCGGCAGTTTACCACGGAAAAAGACGTCGATCTTTGACCCGATCTTCCGGATTTTCTCTGTTTGGGTATTGAAAAACAAACGCTTGTCTGCGGAGAATGTGCCCGGACGGCGACTTTCGCTTCATCGCCGCAAAGGGGGGAGAACCGAAACATTTCACAAAATTTTTAGTTTTGCAATCCGGAAGGCGCTCCCGGGCTAACAGATCGTTGCCTGAAGCGTTATGGTTACCGAAGGCGCCGTCCGACTGATCATCCAAAAAGAAAACGGCTAGTATTATGCCAAAAAACCTGCTTATAGTCGAATCGCCGGCCAAGGCCAAGACGATCGAGAAGATCCTGGGAAAGGACTACACCGTGAAGTCTAGCTACGGCCATGTGCGCGATCTGCCCAAATCGAACGACGCCATCGACATTACCAATAACTTCAAGCCGGTCTACGAGGTCTCCCCGGAAAAGAAGAAAGTGGTCAAGGAACTCAAAGACTGGGTGAAAAAGGTCGACGAGGTTTGGCTGGCTACGGACGAAGACCGCGAGGGCGAGGCCATTTCCTGGCACCTCTGCCAGGTGTTGGGGCTCGACGAGGCTTCGACCAAACGGATCGTCTTTCGCGAGATCACCGCCCCGGCCATTCAACGGGCCATCCAGAGCCCTCGTACGGTCGACATCAATCTGGTCAACGCCCAACAGGCCCGCCGGGTGCTCGATCGCCTGGTCGGCTTCGAACTTTCCGAACTACTTTGGAAAAAGGTCAAGGGCAAGTTGTCGGCCGGTCGCGTACAATCGGTGGCCGTGCGACTGGTGGTCGATCGCGAGCGCGAGATCCAGCAGTTCGAATCGACTCCTTTCTTCCGGATCAACGCCTTCTTCATCGTGCAGAACGAACAGGGGAAAGACGTGATCCTCAAAGCGGAATTGCCCCAACGCTACGAAACGGAAGCCGATGCCGAAACCTTCCTGCAGAAGTGCGTCGGGGCCGACTTCTCGATCGCCGATATCGAATTGCGCCCGCTCAAGCGCAAACCGACGGCGCCGTTCACCACCTCCACCCTGCAGCAGGAAGCCAGCCGCAAGATGGGCTTCGCCGTGAAACGCACCATGGTGGCCGCCCAGAAACTCTACGAGGCCGGCCACATCACCTATATGCGTACCGACTCGATCAGCCTCAGCGACCTGGCCCTCAACGCCATCGCCCGGCAGATCGAAAAGGATTATGGCGCCGAATACCTCAAAGTGCGGCGCTTCAAAACCAAGAACGCCAGCGCCCAGGAAGCGCACGAAGCCATTCGACCGACCTATATCGAGAACCAGGCCGTACCCGGCGATAGCGATCAGAAACGCCTGTACGACCTGATCTGGAAGCGCACGATCGCCTCGCAAATGGCCGATGCCGTCGTGGAAAAAACGGTCGTTCAGATCGGTATCTCCACCATCCCCGACGCCTTTCTGCAGGCAGAAGGGGAGGTGCTGAAGTTCGACGGTTTTCTGAAGGTCTACCTCGAATCGAAAGACGACGACGACGACGAGGAAGCCAAGGGGATGCTGCCGCCGCTTAAGGTCGGCCAAGAACTCCCGCTGCAGGAAATGACCGCTACCGAACGTTTTACCCGCCCGCCCGCCCGCTATACGGAGGCCAGCCTGGTCAAGAAACTGGAAGAACTCGGCATCGGTCGCCCATCCACCTACGCCCCGACCATCAGCAAGATCATGGAAGACGGCCGCGGCTACGTGGTGCGGGAAAGCCGCGACGGCCTCGAACGGCCCTTCCGGGTGCTGCACCTGCAGGACGGACAGATCTCCAAGCAGGAACAAACGGAAATGACCGGCGCCACCAAGAACCGGCTCTTCCCGACCGACATGGGGATGGTGGTGGTCGATTTTCTCATGGAACACTTCCGCGATATCATGGACTACGGCTTTACGGCAGGCATCGAGAAGCAGTTCGACGACATCGCCGACGGTAAGGAGAAGTGGGTCGAAATGCTCGGCGACTTCTACGAACCTTTCCACGCCACCGTGGAAGAAACGCTGGAAAACGCCGATCGCGCCACCGGCGAACGTATCCTGGGCAAAGATCCGGAAAGCGGCCGAACTCTCCTGGTGCGCATGTCGCGCCTCGGTAAACCGGTCGTGCAGATCGGCAAGCCGGAAGAACTGGATGAAGGCGAAAAGCCTAAGTTTGCCAACCTGCGTCCGGGACAATCGATCGAAACGCTCGAACTGAATGAAGCGCTCGAACTGTTCGAACTGCCCAAAACCCTGGGCGAGTACGAAGGACAGGAAGTGTCGGTCGGCCTGGGCCGCTTCGGGCCCTACGTGCGGCATGGCGATACCTTCATCTCCATCCCGCGCGGCGAAGATGTCATGGAAGTCGACCTCGACCGCGCCCTCGAACTGATCCGGGAAAAACGCAAGGCCGACGCCCCGATCGGCACCTATAAAGGACAGCCGATCACCAAAGGCAAGGGCCGTTTCGGCCCCTTCCTGAAATGGAACGACCTCTATGTGAATATTCCGCGGCGGATCGACTTCGACGCCGTCACGCTCGAACAGGCGCACGAACTGATCGAGGCCAAGGTCGAGAAGGAGGCCAACCGGTACATCCACCGCTGGGAAAACGAAGGCATATCCGTCGAGAACGGTCGCTGGGGACCCTACATTCGCTTCAAGCGCAAGAACATCAAGATCCCCAAGGTCAATGGCGAAAAGGTCACCTCCGAAACAGCGACCGAACTGACCCTCGAACAGGTGAAGGCCATGATCGAAGCCGAAGTTCCCGACGCATTTGGAAAGAAAGGTAAGAAGATGAAAGACAAAGGATAATAGACCCCTTTAGTTCGTCTTTCCTCTTTCCTCTTTCCTCTTTCTGCACTTCAAACTAAAAAGGTGCGGCAAGCGTACCCCCGCTTTGCCGTACACATACTCGCCCGGGGCCCGTTCCACCATGTTGGGGAAACAGTTGTAGGGCGAGTAGTCGAACTCCCGAAAGTCCTCCAGCTGCAATCCCCGCTTCAGAAAGGGTGAAATGACCTCCTCCAGCGAATGCGACCAGAAGTAGTCGGTGTGCCTGATCTTGGCTTGCGGGTCGGCATAAGTGCCTTCGCTTTCCTCGACATAG
Source organism: Saprospiraceae bacterium (assembly GCA_020436865.1). Lineage (GTDB taxonomy): Bacteria > Bacteroidota > Bacteroidia > Chitinophagales > Saprospiraceae > JAGQXA01. Next base: position 6,749 of record JAGQXA010000540.1, read on the forward strand.
GGTTCGCCGCGGTTGAAGTATTCATAGCTGATCCGCCCGCTGTCGAAGTCGAACAGGTAGAGGGTAGGGTGGAAGTCGACGATGTAGAACACCCCGCCGGGCTTGAGGAAATGTTCGATCACGGCGGCCCAGCGTTCGAGATCGGGCAGCCAGCCGTAGGTGCCGTACGAAGTAAATACGAGGTCGAACTTTCCGTCGATCTTTTCCGGGGCGCTGTAGAGATCGCTCTCCACGAAACGGGCCGGGATCTGCAACTCCCGGCTCAGCGCCCGGGCCAGGTCGATGGCCTTGGGTGAAAGGTCGAGCCCGGTCACCTCGGCGCCGAGCCGGGCCCAGGAGAGGCTGTCCTGCCCGAAATGGCACTGCAGGTGCAGCATCGATCTTCCGCTGACATCGCCCAGGGCTTCCAGTTCGATGTTATTGAGGCTATTTTTGCCTTTCTTGAATCCTTCCAGATCGTAGAACTCGCTGTCTTTGTGGGTTTCCGTGCGCAAGTCCCAGGAAGCGCGATTGGCGTTGAGGTAGTCGTTTTGCATGGCATTGGCTTATTTGCGATATTGCGGACCTAAAAACGTACTAACATGGCAGAATCGAAAAAAAATCCCAACCAGCTAAATATTGAGTTGCCGGAAGAGGTGGCCGAGGGCATTTATTCCAACCTGGCGATCATTTCCCACTCACATTCCGAGTTCGTGGTCGACTTCATCCGCCTGGTGCCCAACGTGCCGAAGGCGAAGGTGAAATCGCGCATCATCCTCACCCCGCAGCATGCCAAGCGCCTGATGGCTGCGCTGGTCGATAACATCAAGAAATACGAGGCGCAATACGGCGTGATCGAGGAACCGGAGCAGCCGCCCTTCCCGCCGATGAACTTCAATACGCCGAAGGCGCAGGCGTGATTGGTTGATCGGTTAATTGGTTTATTAGTTAATTGGTTTATTGGTTAATTAGGGCTCCCAATCTCCCAATTAACCAATCCCCCAATTAACCAATCCCCCCAATTAACCAATCACTCCGAGTCGAACAGCGTGCCCTTGATCCCCGGCGGCACCACGCCCAGATGCTTGTACGACTTCTCGGTCGCCACCCGGCCGCGCGGGGTGCGCTGCAGGTAGCCTTCCATGATGAGGAAGGGCTCGTGCACCTCCTCGATGGTGCCGGGTTCTTCGCCGACGGCCGTGGCGATGGTGGTCAGGCCGACGGGACCTCCCGAGAATTTGTGGATGATGGCGGAAAGGATGCGATTGTCCATTTCGTCGAGACCGCCCTCGTCGACGTTGAGGGCTTCGAGGCCGATCTTGGCGATGCCGTCGTCGATGGTGCCGTCGCCCTTGATCTGAGCGAAGTCGCGGATGCGCCGCAGCAGGGAGTTGGCGATCCGGGGCGTGCCCCGGCTGCGACGCGCGATCTCGTTGGCGCCGGCATTGGTGATCGGCACGTTCAGGATGTTGGCTGAGCGCTTGACGATGCGCACCAGCGTGGCGTGGTCGTAGTAGTCGAGATGACAGGTAATGCCGAAGCGCGCCCGCATGGGGGCGGTGAGCAGGCCCATGCGCGTGGTGGCGCCCACCAACGTAAAGGGATTGAGGGAGATCTGGATGCTGCGCGCGCTCGGACCGCTGTCGATCATGATGTCGATGCGGTAATCCTCCATGGCCGAGTACAGGTATTCCTCCACCACGTTGTTGAGCCGGTGGATCTCGTCGATGAACAACACATCGCCCTCCTCCAGATTGGTGAGCAGGCCGGCCAGATCGCCGGGCTTCTCCAGTACCGGTCCGGAACTTAGCTTCAAATTGGCGTTCAACTCATGGGCGATGATATACGACAAGGTGGTTTTGCCCAGGCCCGGCGGGCCGTGTAGCAAGACGTGGTCGAGCGCTTCCCCGCGCTGATTCGCGGCAGCGATGAAGATCTTCAGATTGTCGACGATCCGCGGTTGACCGCTGAACTCCTCCAGCGACTTTGGGCGCAAGGCCCGCTCCACCTGCTTCTCTTCGGATGACAGGCTTTCGTCAGACGGATCGAGATATGGGTTTTGCATAAGTTTTCTGATGTGAGATATGGGACTTGGGTATTGAGACAATACCAGAATCCAGTATCGAGTATCCAGAATCCGTTATCCTCCCCTCCTCCAAATCACTTCCCCTTCTCCTAACCCCTGTACTTTCCGAACGCAATCGTTCAACATCTTGCCGGGGGCTTCGCACAGGAAGTTGCCCTGGCAGTCGTACAGGTAGCTAACCGGGCCGCCGCGGAAAAAGTAGGCCCAGCCGTCGAGATAAGGGTATTTGACCACTTCGTAAGGCGCGTGTTTTTCGAGAGCCGCCTGCATCCATTCGACCGAGCCCGGATCGGTCGTGTCGTGGCAGGTCGGGATTTCTGGCCGCTCGCCCGACGCCTGGATGCAGGTGATGCGCACAATGGCCGATTCGGCCATGCAAATGCTCATTTGACCTTCCAGGACCTCGTAGTCGAATTTTATGGCCATCCCATCGGTCAAGGGGAAATCATCCGGGATGCCGTCGGCCGGCAATAGCCGTACCCCGTTCGCCAGTTCGATCAGGAACCGGCAGCCGTCGAGCTGGCTCATATCGCGCACGACGCCCGGCGTGGGGCAGTCTTGCGCGGGTTCTTCTGCCGCCGGTTTGGAAGAATGACAAGCCCCCAGGGAGGCCAACATGAGAATGGCAAAGAAGTACTGCATGTGAAAACCGGATTATTTGCCGTTGCGTCAAGCCCGAAAAAGTGGAATTTCGGTACCGAAGATGGCATAGAATTATTACATTTGCCCCGCCAATATCAAACCCTTCGCCTCTTTGGCTTCCAGGAACTGGCCCTGACCGCGTACTTATCCCGTCGCACCGCCGATCGTAGAGGTGAATACAAAATACGATTTAACAATGAGCGGAACAAAAGTAACTATTGCAAACGGAAAATTAAACGTGCCCAACGATCCGATCATCCCTTTTATCGAGGGCGACGGGATTGGCCCGGATATTTGGGCAGCTTCGGTCCGCGTGCTCGATGCGGCGGTGGAAAAGGCATACGGAGGCGCCCGCAAGATCTACTGGAAAGAGGTCTATGCCGGCGAAAAGGCCTTCAACCTGACCGGCAACTGGCTGCCCGATGCCACCCTGGAAGCTGTGGAAGAGTATCTCATCGCCATCAAGGGCCCGCTGACCACTCCGGTCGGTGGAGGTATCCGCTCCCTCAACGTAGCCCTGCGGCAGAAGCTCGACCTGTTTGCCTGCGTTCGCCCGGTGCGCTATTTTACGGGGGTTCCTTCGCCGGTCAAGGCGCCGGAGCAGGTCGACATGATCATTTTCCGCGAAAATACAGAAGATATCTACGCCGGCATCGAATACCTCTACGGTACGCCGGAGGTCGAAAAGCTGAAAAGCTTCCTGATCGACGAACTGGGCGTCACCCAGATCCGCTTCCCCGATACCGTATCGCTGGGCATCAAGCCGGTATCGGTGGAAGGCACCGAACGCCTCGTTCGCTCGGCCATCGAATACGCCCTCGATAACAAACTGCCTTCTGTGACGCTGGTGCACAAGGGCAATATCATGAAGTTCACCGAAGGCAAGTTCAAGGAGTGGGGATATGCCCTGGCCGAACGCGAGTACGCCGACAAGGTCTTTACCTGGGCGCAGTACGACCGCATTGCCGCCAAAGAAGGCGCCGATGCCGCCAATAAAGCGCAGAAGGAAGCCCTAGCCAAGGGCGCGCTGCTCATCAAAGACGCCATCGCCGACGCCTTCCTGCAGCAGATCCTGACGCGTCCGTCGGAATACTCGGTCATCGCCACCCTCAACCTCAACGGCGACTATATCTCCGACGCTCTGGCGGCCACCGTGGGCGGCATCGGCATCGCGCCGGGCGCCAACATCAACTACCAGACGGGTCGCGCCATCTTCGAGGCTACTCACGGTACCGCCCCGAAATATGCCGGACTGGACAAGGTCAATCCCAGTTCCGTGATCCTCTCCGGAGAGATGATGTTCCGCTACATGGGCTGGAAAGAGGCTGCCGACCTGATCATCAAGGGCATGGACGGCGCCATCGGCAAGAAGCACGTAACCTACGACTTTCATCGCCTGATGGACGGCGCTACGCTCCTCAAGTGCTCGGAGTTCGGCACGGAGTTGATCGATAATATGTAGCCTTTGGTTGTTGGATCTTGGTTGTTGGGTTCATCCAAGATCCAACATCTAAGATCCAATATCCTGTATGCCGAGGTTCCTTCCTATAGCTATCTTTCTCGTCTGCCTGCTTGACGCCCTGTCCGCCCAGGGCCCCATCGACGGCTACATGAAGGGCAAAGGCAACTTCGACCTGGCGCTCACCTATTCCAGGGAACAGTACGATACCTACCTCTTTGGTCGGGAAAAACAAGCGGTCAGCAACTCGGCACAGTCGGTCAGCTTATTCTACACGCTCGGGCTCAACGAGCAGATGGACCTCGTTTTCACCCTTCCCTACATCCGCACCGACGCCGATAACAAGAACCTGCAAGACGCCGTTCTGGCGCTCAAGTACCGGAATAAGAAACTGGAAACCAAGAATGGACACTGGTCGGTGATCACGGCCATCGGCGCCAGTTTCCCGGCTTCGGGCTATTCGGCCGCCACCGCCAATCCCATCGGGCAAAGGGCTACCGTCTTTCAGGTGCGCCTCCTCAGCCAGTACCTGGACTATGGCGGCTTTTTCCTCATGGCTCAAAGCGGTTTCGATTTCCGGATGATCCCGCAACAACAACTGGGCCTGCCGCTGATCCTGCGGATGGGCTATGGCAATAAGTACTTCTACATCGACGGATGGGTCGATCACTTCCGCACCTTCGATCCGGGCGTCGACGCCAGCATCTCGGCAGGGGAGGGGTCGGTCTGGTGGAAGATCGGCAGCACGCTGTATGTACCCGTCACGCCTTTCTTGGGCGGCGTACTAGGCTACGCCAAGATCCTGGGCGGGGAAAATATCGGACTGTCCTCCCGGTTTAATATCGGCCTGGTCTGGAAATATGATCGAGGGGAGAGGTGAGATATGCGATCATGCCCGCGCCAACATCCAACATCCAATATCCCCGCCTCCGCTAATCCCGATGGCAATCGGGAACGGCGGGCAAAGGAGGGTCAAACCAGATCCTCCTCCCGGTAGAGCGGCTTCTTAGGAGTTTCCCCCAGGTCGAGGGGCTTTTCATCCACCTCGTCTGAAAGCTGCTTATTGCGATGTTGCTGGCGTCGGGCGATCTCGCGCGTCTTGCGATCCTCCCAGTCATCGACCCGAGAGGACGAACCGAATAGAGAAACGGCCTCTATGGCGATCCCCAGACCCCAACCGAGGAAAGGATAAATGGCCCAAAGATGGGCGGTCGAGGTGAGGAGGTTTATGCCGAACAGAAAGGCACTCACGAGCAGCCAGATGGCTAGGTTCTTGTAAAATCGCTTGATCCTTCGGACGCGTTTTTCGGCTTTCTTACGAATTTCAGGGTCCATTTTCGAGAATTATTTGATGGCTTCCTAAACGAGGTCTTTTTCCTCGTACAGTTGTTCTTTGAGTGGAGGGAGTTCCAGTTCCGGGGCATC
>JAGQXA010000077.1 GCA_020436865.1 Saprospiraceae bacterium
AACGCTTTCGCGAAATGACCGGGCCCATCCTCCTCATCTGCGCTTCGGGTAACCGCAGCGGACAAGCGGCTCACTTCCTGCAAAGTCAGGGCCTCTCCCAGGCCTTCAACGCAGGAGGTTGGCGCGAATTCAAGTCAGCCGTAGCCAAGGCCGCGTGATTTTTTCCGCCCTTCGCACAACAAAATCACTTTTTTGTTAATTTTAATGAACGAATTGTCATGTATTCATCAAATAAAACCACCTCTCCGATGAAAGTCGAACAGATCTATACCGGATGTTTGGCGGAAGCTGCCTATTATATCGAGAGCGAAGGCGAAGCCGTCATCATCGATCCGCTGCGCGAAACCAAGCCCTACCTCGAGAAACTCGAGAAAGAAGGGGCCAAGCTCAAGTACATTTTCGAAACCCACTTCCATGCCGACTTCGTGTCGGGCCACGTAGACCTGGCCAAGAAAACCGGCGCCACGATCGTTTACGGACCGAATGCCGAGACCTCCTTTGCCAAGCACCAGGCTAAAGACGGAGAAGAACTGAAAGTGGGCAAACTGACCTTTAAAGTGCTCCATACCCCGGGGCACACCATGGAATCGACCACCTACCTGCTGAAAGACGAACAAGGAAAGGATTACGCCATCTTCACCGGCGACACGCTTTTTATCGGCGACGTCGGTCGCCCCGACCTGGCCCAGAAGGCCGGTTCGATCACCCAGGAGGATCTGGCCGGTATGCTCTACGACAACCTGCGCGGCAAGATCATGCCTTTGGCCGGCGAAGTGATCGTCTACCCGGGCCATGGCGCCGGATCCGCCTGCGGCAAGAACATGAGCAGCGAAACCTGGGATACGCTCGCCCATCAGAAGGAAACGAACTACGCCCTGCGGGCCGACATGACGCGCGACGAGTTCATCCTGGAAGTCACTGCCGGCCTGATGCCGCCGCCGCAGTACTTCGCCAAGAACGCTAAACTCAATAAGACGGGCTACGATAGCATCGACGACGTGCTCGACCGCGGCGCCGTACCGCTCAGCCCGGATGCCTTCGAGTCCATGGTCGAACACGAGGGCGCTCTGGTGCTCGACACGCGCGAGGAGCAGGTTTTCAAAGACGGCTTCATCCCCAACTCGATCTTCATCGGCATCGACGGCAACTTCGCCCCCTGGGTGGGCGCCCTGATCGTCGACCTGAAGCAACCGATCGTGCTGGTCACCGACGAAGGCCGGGCCGAAGAGGTGGTGACCCGCCTGGCCCGCGTGGGCTACGACAATACCCTCGGATACCTCGAAGGGGGCATCGAAGCCTGGGAAGCTGCCGGCAAGGAGGTAGACTCCATCGTGTCGATCTCGATCGACGAGTTCGAGCAGGCCGTAAAGAATGGCGAGGCCAGGAACGTACTCGATGTGCGCAAGCCGACCGAATTCCTCTCGCAGCACATGGCCGGAGCGCACAACTACCCGCTCGACTACATCAACAACAACATGGATAAACTCGACCGCCATCAGACCTACCACCTGCATTGCCTGGGAGGTTACCGGTCGATGATCACCGCTTCCATCCTCAAAGCGCGCGGATTCGAGAACGTGATCGACGTCGCCGGAGGCTGGCGCGCGATCGAAGAGTCGAACATTCCGGTCACCGATTACGCTTGTCCGACCTCCATCCCGCAAGAGGTACTCGACGCCGCTTTGGCCGACGTCCTCTGAAGCACCGAATAGCACTTAGTGGTAATTAATAGACTCATTCGTCAGGGAGCCCATCGGCTCCCTTTTTTTTGCCTTATCTTTCCGCTTCCAAACGTTCATCAAAATCTTCTACTAATGAAAACGACGATGCCGCTTCTCTACGCTGTTGCCATCCTCTTACTGTCGGCCTTTTCCGCTTGCCAGAACCAGGCGCCGAAGGAGCAGGCCGCTGCCGCCACCACCGAAACTACCGAACCGGCCGATCCCAATCAGCCGAAAATGAGCAAGAATACCCAAAGCATCGCGGTGCCCACCTTCGACGACCTGGCGACCCGCCCGAGTGCGGTCATACTCGACGTTCGCACGCCCGGCGAGTTCGACGAGGGCCACATCCCCAATGCCATCAATATCGACATCAAAGATCCCAAGTTCAAAGCCAAGGCCGGCGAACTCGATAAATCCCAGCCCGTACTGGTTTACTGCAAGTCGGGCCGCCGCAGCCTGGCCGCCGCAGCCATCCTCGAACAGGAAGGCTTTCAGGAGATCTACAACCTCAAGGGGGGCTACGACATCTGGTCGAGGATGCATCAATGAGATTTGTGACTTGAGACTTGGGATTTGGGATTTGGGAGGTGGGAAGAAAGATCATGAACCAGCTACAATACGAATCGAGTCCATACCTGAGGCAACACGCCGACAATCCGGTCGACTGGCTCCCATGGTCGGAAGAGATGTTGGCCAGGGCCCGGCGGGAAAACAGACCCATCGTGCTCAGCATCGGCTATAGTACCTGCCACTGGTGCCACGTCATGGAACGGGAGAGTTTCCGCGACGAAGACGTCGCCGCCTTCATGAACGAGCACTTCATCAACGTCAAGGTCGACCGCGAAGAGCGGCCCGACCTCGATCAGCTTTACCTGGAGGCGGTGCAATTGCTCAGTCGCAGCAGCGGCTGGCCGCTCAACGTGTTCCTGACCCCGGAAGGCAAGCCCTTCTACGGCGGCACCTACTTTCCACCCGAACCTTCCGGCCGCCAGCTTTCCTGGTTCCAGGCCCTGCAATACGCCCTGTACAACTTCCGCGAGAACCGGCAGGCAGTCGAGCGGCAAGGCGATCGCATCCTCCAAACCATCGCCCAAGGGATCCAAGGATCCAATGACCCAAGGATCCCTGTATCCCTGGATCCTATCCTCTCGCGCTTCGACGAGGTTCATGGCGGCTTCGGCGACGCGCCCAAGTTTCCCGACTTCCTGCCGCTCTACTTCCTCCTCGTCGCCGACCGCCTCCTGCAAGCGCCTTCCGCTCTTGGCCACTTCGAGTTTACGATCGGGCGTATGACCGGCGGCGGCATCTACGACCAACTGGGCGGCGGCCTGTGCCGCTATGCCGTCGACGATGCCTGGCAGATCCCGCATTTCGAAAAAATGCTCTACGACAACGCCCTGCTCATCTGGACCCTGGCCGCCGGACACCGGCGTAATCCCTCGACCCGCTACGTACAGCTCCTGCAGCAAACCTTCGACTTTCTGCAGCGGGAACTGAAAGGGGCGGAAGGAGGATACTGCGCCGGACTCGATGCCGATTCCGGCGGACGCGAAGGTGGTTACTACCTATGGTCATGGCAGGAAGCGGAGCAACTACTTGGAGAACAGTCCGCACCGGTACTGGATTATTTCGGACTACAGCCTGAAGGCAATTGGGAGGGCGCCAATATTCTACATCGCGCCCGGACCGACGAGGAGATCGGTAAGCGCTTCGATCTGTCCGCCGACCGATGGGCCTCGATCAGGGAAGAGGCCCGCGACGTATTGCTCGCCTTTCGGCAAAAACGGCCGGCGCCCCGGCGCGACGACAAAGTGCTGCTTTCCTGGAACGCCCTGCTGGTCTCCGCCCTGGCGAACGCTTTTCAGGCCACGGGAGAAGAGCGCTATCGCCGGGAAGCCGGCGAACTGTACGAATTCTTACTCGACCGCTTCTGGCATGGACAGGCTTTTCCCTTGCGCCACTCGTACCTCGAAGGAAAGGCACGCTTTCGCGCTTTTCTCGACGACTACGCGCTGCTCATCCGCGCCTCGCTCGATCTGTACGCGATCAACTTCGACCTCGACCTCCTGCAGCGGGCCGGGCAATTGACCGATTATGCGCTGGAACACTTTTCGGCAGAAGAAACCGGGCTTTTCTACTATACGGACGACCGGCAGTCCGACCTCCCCTTACGGCGAGTGGAGATCCGCGATCTGGAACTCCCTTCGGGTAATTCGGTGATGGCCGACAACCTGCAGCGCCTGGGCCTCTTGCTCGATCGCAGCGACTACCGCCGGCGGGCAACCCAAATGCTGCAATCCGTGCAGCCAGCCATGCAGAAAGAGCCTCTCGCCCATACCGGCTGGCTGGCCGTCGAGGCAAATGAAAAAGCCGGCTGGAACGAAGTGGCCATCGTCGGCCCTGATGCGTTGGAGATGGCCCGGGAATTGAACCGCCATTTCTTACCAAACCTCGTGCTCATGGCAGCGCCCGACGAACATCCGGATTATCCCCTGCTACAACATCGACCGGCACAAGAGCGCACCCTGCTGTACCTCTGCCGCGACTACGCCTGCCAGCGGCCAGTGGAGACCGTGAAAGAATTACTGGAAAACCTAAGGATCCAAGGATCCAAGGATCCCTGGACCCTCCCCGGCTAGCTTTTCTGCGCCACGACCAGGTACCGCGTCGATACACAGCTATCTGCCCATTCCGGGATAGGTTCGAGCGTGATGGCATCGTAGAGATCGACCCGGCCGCCGAAGGCCTTTTCGAAATAGGTGCGCACGCGGTTGACCGGCGGCAGAAAGCGGTCGTGCTTTCCGGCACAGCTGACCTTCATCTTACCTTCCCGGAAGCACAGGTTGACGATGTCGCTACGCAGGAACATACTGCCCGAGCGTTCGATCAGTTCGGGGCTGCGCAGGCTGATCACCTCCTGATCGCCGGAGTGTACCATGTTAGGATACCAACGCAGGTGGTCGGGGGTGATGAAGTCGCCGAAAAAGAGGCCGCCCGGTTGGAGGATGGCGGCGGTTTTGTGGATCGCTTCCTCCAGGCGGCGCGGTTCGAGGTACTGGAAGACATTGAGTCCGCTAAAGGCCAGGTCCCAGAGCCGAACTCCCGGATCCAGGGCGAGCACATCGCCCAGCGCGGCATCGATGCGGCGACCGGCCACGGCCACCATCGCCTCCGAGAGGTCGAGTCCGAAGACGTTTTCCTTCCGCAGTCCGTGCTCGCGGATGAGGTATTCTTCCACCAGCCCGGTGCCGCAGCCCAGGGAGATCAGGGTTTTGTCGGCGAGATCGATCCCGTATTCGGATTGCACGAACCCGAGGTATTCGGCCATGAAGGATTCCAGGCTGGGGCGACCGATGAGGTCGTCGTACCACTCGGCGTATTGATAGAAGGGATCTTCCGGCCGCTGGCTGGAGTGTAGTTCATGCTGCAGTTTGCCGGCCTCCTTGAGTTCCCAGTTGAGCACTTTCCAGAGGGCCGAATGCGTTTGATGCCCCTCTTCGTCGGTGATCTCTGCGAGAAAATCGAGCAGTGCAGTCCTTTGCTTAGCCGAGTAGACCTGTTCGATCACTTCTTTCAGGTTCTTGTCGCTAGGATTGGCGCCTCCCCGGGCCTCGATGCGATACAGTCGCCGGGCCAATTCGATCAGGTGGCGCAGGCGGGTGGGAAAATCGCCTTGCGGGCCCGTTTCGACCTCCTTGATCTGATCGGGCGGCAGGGCAAAGAAAACGCCGCCGTCGACGCGCTGGATCGTGCCATTTTCCAGGTCGAACACCCGCGCATCGCCGGTCACATTGTCGACCTCCTCCAGCTCGCCGTACACGTGCAAGGTGAGGAAGAATGTATCGCGGGTAGGGTTGCCCATCTGATGTAGTAGACTATGACTGACGCCAATAGCCTGACGGGGCTTGAGCAGCACGCGCGAAAGCGTGGTGATCTGGTCGTCCTCCAATCGGAAAGTGGCGTGCTCGGCCGGACCGAACACCTGCACACAGCCCCACTGCGTATGGCCGTGGTCGTGGATGGTGGAAATATCGCCGGGGCGCCACGACATGACCATGATCTCGAAGTTATCGCCTTTGTAGACCAGTTTGCGGCCATAGCTGTCCTCTGCCGGATGATCGAAGTCGGCCCAGGGTTGCAGGTCTTTGGGTTCGACGCCGGCTTCGAGGATGATCTTCCGCACCTGCGAAGGAGCGAACTTCCGGACTCCCTCCAGGCGTTCGATGATCGAGCGCAGAGAAGCGGGCAAAGGTTTCGATTTGATCTTGTTGGGATCGAGAGTTGGATTAGACATCAGCTCAGGATTTTGTTTGCGAAGAGAAGGAACGCAGCGCCGCTGCATCGCCATAAAATAATAAAAAAATCGCGGATCGCCAGGTGATCGGGATCACTTCAGCCGGGAATTCGCGGAAAATTTCGCCACTGTGACAGCTATCACTGAAGCCCCCTCCGGATCGACCTACTTTTGTGTCGTGCAGATCGGGCAATAGAACTTGCCGGATCTGCCGATGTTTA
>JAGQXA010000541.1 GCA_020436865.1 Saprospiraceae bacterium
GGGCGAAATTGATGGTCAGGTTGCCGAACTGACTGAATTCCAGATAGTCGTCATCGGTCAATTCGAAAGCTGGAGCGTTCACACTGCCTACATTCAGGAAGAGGATGAGGCGCGGATCGCGCCCGTAGGTGGCGCCGGGATCGAAGTATCCCTCGGTGCCTACGAGCAGATCGAGAAGTCCGTCGGCATTGACGTCGAGAAAGGCCGGATTGGCGCCCGACCCGAAATCGAGCATGCCGTCGACCAGCCAGTCGCGCTGCTGCAGTTCGAACTCGGGGAATTCGTTGTTCGTCAGGTTCCGGTAGAACCAGATCACCTCGTAGTTGGGCGTAAGTCCCAGATCGTTGGGGGTAGCCACGAAGTCTTTATGGCCGTCCTGATCGAGATCGAGGTAAAAGCCCGCCGGAAAGTTGGGGATCTCGACCGGCACGTCGTAGGAAGGGTAGGTAGCGTCCTGCCCCGTCATATAGGCATCTTCGGCATCGCCGCCGTTCTTCAGGTAGTTCATCTTGCCGAAGTTGACGTCGCCCAGCACGACCTCCAGATCGCCGTCATTGTCGTCGTCGAACACGACCAGAGTGGAGCCCGGATGGCGATCGTCGGCGGTCGGGTCGGTGAAGTTCATCGCACAACTGAAGGGGGAATCGCTCAGGATGATCTCTTCGGAGAACGAGGTTTCCAGGAATTTCCCCCAACACAGATCGTCGCGCTTGAAGATCAGGCTGTCGAGCCCGTAGCCCATTTCGAGCGACTGGTTGCGGTAGTACTCGACATAACCGCCGCCGATGCTGAACGTGAGGATGTCGAGATCGCCGTCGCCGTCGACGTCGTCGATCGCCGGATAGTCGACCGGGCTGACGTACAGTTGGGTCTGAAAACCGCCGCCGGTCGGGAAGAAGATGATGTTGTAGTCTTCGCAGCAAAACTGGTAGGGCTCGAATACGAGTTCGTCGTCGGCATTGAACGAGCCGGTAAACACCTTGATCCCCTGAATAGGCGTAGAGAAATGCGTGAACAGGTCCATGGCCCCGTCGCCGTTGTAGTCGCGCAGTAACACCCAGTTCACACAGGCCGGGAAGTTGGCGATCAAGTCTGGCGCGAAGGTGTATTGAGGCGCTCCCGGGGCCCCCGTATTGAGGAAGGGCAGGTGCAGGTTGCCCGTTCGCTCGAAGATGTAGAGGTCCTGCAAGCCGTCGTTGTTGAGATCGGCCGCCGACAATTGCGGCACGTTCAGCCCTCCACTAAGCGGATTTAGAAGGAGTTGTCCATCAACCGTGAAGTCGGCCGGAAAGCGCTCGAGCGTTTGGGAAGAGAGCGACCAGCCGAGCAAAAGCAGGACGGAGAGGAGATATAGACGTGGGGTCATGGCAAAATCATTAATTGAGGCGGATGCTTGGCCAAGTTTGGAAATCTTCGTTATTTGGAGGTTCTCTCCTGACCGCGCACGGCGGACCCAAATGTATAAATTTCAGACATGAGAAACCGACTCTGGCTCCCCTATCTGCTCTTTTGTTGTTTGGCAGCCAATTTGCAAGCCCAGGATATCGACACAGCCCGGATGGAATTCGACCTCGAGCCGAACCTTCCACCGGTACAGATCGATACCTACGACCTCCAATATGAGAACGACGAGTTGATCTTCTCGGTTGCGGAAGCCGAAGGTCAGGCATCGGTTTCTCTGAGCGGCGAGCCCGTCGAGTTGATCTTCAGCGGGGGGCAGGCCAGAGTGGCTGCTCCGAGCGATCGAAAGGGCCGGCTCGTGCTGGTTCAGACAGGTCGGCATCACCACCTCTATCACCTCTCGGTCGACAAATACGGACAAAACCGGCTGCGCAGCATTCCGCTGTGGCTATCCATCGTGCCGCCGCTCATCGCCATCGTTCTGGCGCTGATCTTCCGCGAGGTCATCATTTCGCTGTTCATCGGCGTATGGTCGGGAGCATTCATTGCCGGAGGAATGCGGCTGGAGTCGATCGGTTACTACCTGACCAGCCTCTGGTCGGTGGTGGAAAAATACGTGGTCACGGCCCTCACCGATAGCGGGCATATGTCGGTGATCATCTTCTCGTTGCTGATCGGCGGCATGGTGGCCGTCATTTCGCGCAACGGCGGGATGGCGGGGATCGTGAAGGGGCTGTCGCGCTATGCCCGCTCCGACCGCAGTTCGCAGTTCGTCACCTGGTTCCTGGGCGTGGCCATTTTCTTCGACGATTACGCCAATACGCTCATCGTGGGTAATACGATGCGGCCGGTCACCGACAAGTTCAAGATCAGCCGGGAAAAGCTGGCTTACATTGTCGACAGCACGGCAGCGCCGGTCGCAGCGGTGGCTTTCATCACCACCTGGATCGGGGCCGAATTGGGCTATATCGGCGACGGCATCGCCGAATTGGACGGATTTTCGGGCGGTACGCCGTATTCGATCTTCCTGGATTCGCTCAAGTATTCGTTTTACCCGGTCTTGACCCTGTCGTTCATTCTGCTCGTCATTTACCTGCGGCGCGACTTCGGTCCGATGTACCACGCGGAAAAAAGGGCGCGCACGACCGGACAGGTATCGCGCCGCGTCGGCTCGCTCGAGGGAGAAGCGACCATCGAAGACCTCGAACCGGTCAAGGGCGCTCCGCTTCGCTGGTACAATGCCTTTATTCCGGTGGCGCTGGTGATCCTGATGACCATCTTCGGTCTGCTCGTTACGGGTTTCGAATCGACCTACCACTCGTTGCAGGATATGGGGATGCAAGTTTCGTCGATGCGCTGGGGGGATGTGTGGTCCGCCATGCCGGGAAGCTCGGGTTTCGTGAAGCTGGGCACCTTGATCGGCAATTCCGATTCTTACGTAGCCCTGCTCTGGGCTTCGACAAGCGGGGTGATCGCCGCCATCCTCCTGACCCTGGGCAGCCGGATCATGCCCCTGGCCGATACCATGAACACCCTGGTCACCGGCTTCAAAACGATGCTCCCGGCCCTGATCATCCTGACCCTTGCCTGGTCGCTCGCTCTGACGACCGACGAACTTCATACGGCCGAGTACCTGTCCAACTCACTCAAGAACGCCCTCAGCCCGTACTGGCTGCCGGTGATCATCTTCGTGATGGCCGCCTTCATCTCCTTCTCGACCGGGTCGAGCTGGAGTACGATGGCCATCCTCTACCCCATCGCCATCCCGACCACCTGGGTGATCTGCCAGGAACAAGGGATCGATCCGGACCACAGCATGGAACTCCTGCTCAACGTCATCGCCGTCACGCTGGCCGCTTCGGTGCTGGGCGACCATTGCTCGCCGATCTCCGACACCACTATCCTGAGTTCATTGGCCTCCGACTGCAACCACATCGACCACGTGCGCACGCAGTTGCCGTACGCCCTGCTGGTGGGCACTTTTTCGGCGGTCTGTGGGGGGCTGGCCACGATGATGGGCGGCGGCTGGTTGATCAGCACGGTCCTGGCCCTGGTGAGTATCGGATTGATGGCGCTTTTCCTCCTCCGATTCGGGAAGCGGATCGATTTCTAGTCGCCCCCCCCGGCGTAACGGGTTAGCCATAAGATGCCGAATACCAGGCCCACGATCAGGCTGATCCCGAACAGGATGATGAAGAAATTGAAAGCGCCGCAGGCGCCGAAGATGCAGACGAATAGCGAAAGGATGGCCAGGATCAACGAAATGGCGCTCACCACGAACACCGTGATGGCCACCACCAGGAGGTCGCCGCTGACCCGCCGGCCGGCTTCGCGCTTCTTGGAGAACAGGCGAAGGCGCCGCTTCCGGTCCTTCTTGCGGTCCTTTCGGGATTGGAAGGTGCGGTCTTTCCCACGGGTCGTAGAGCGATCCTGCCGCTCGACGCGTTCGCCTTCCTTTTCGGGTGGCGCCTGTTCGAACGGCATAGCCTGCAAACCGGCGACTAAACACAGAAAAAAACACAGAGTAGACAAGCGATACATAGCATCTTATTTGTTATCAACGGGTTAAATATATGATTTTAAAGAAATCAATATTCAACTTTTGCAAAAAGATCGTCAATAAGATGCTCCAGGTAGTCGATCACCCCTAATCGAGCGCGGCAAAAAAGCGCTGTAGTTCCTCCAGAGCCTGCTGGTATTGCTCCCGGTAAGTCGGATCGAGTTCCATTTTTTCCAGCCATTCCAGTCCGCGATTCAGACTGGCCAGTCCTTGTTCTTTGCGATCCTTGGTCGGCCCCTCTTGCTCGATCGCCAATTTGCGGTTGTTCGCCATCGAATAGTGCACGTCGAGCAGGGCCTTGTCGTAACCGTCGATGCCTGCCTCCTGGAGGATCTGGTAGTACCCGAGCACTTCCTCGAACGACTGGAAGGCTTCGTCGAAACGTTGGAGCGCTTCCTGGACGATGCCCGCATTGACGGCAGATTGGGCCACATCGGCCTTGTATCCGAGCTGATCGCCTACAGCGAGTTGCCGACGGATCTGTAGCGATTTTTGGTACCAGACGAGTGCTTGTTCGAGTTCACCGGATTCCCGGTAGATGATCCCCAGATCGTTGAAGCAAGACGCCAGGAAATCCTTATAGGTGCCCCATCCTCCTTCTGCGAGACCCGTATACAACTCTACACTCCTTTCATAGAAAGGCCGGGCCTTTTCCGGCATCCCGGCCTGGTGCAGGTAGAGCTGGCCGGTACCGAAGTACTTCTCGGCCAGAAGAGCCACGGCTCCGGGACTTCCGATCTGCAGGCGATCGAAGCGCGCAAAGGCATCCCGATTGAGCTGATCGGCCAGTTCGGTATAGCCATTCCGAAGATAGAACACCAGGAGGTCGACGTGCAGCAGCATGGCCTTTTCCCAGCGCTGCGGGTCGTCCCATTCGGTAGCGAAATCGAGTACGGTCTGGTAATAGTCTTCGAGATACTTCTGCTCCTGGGTGAGTAGCAAGAGGTTCTCCAGCGTTTGCTCCAGATCGCTCATCAGGCTGGGATCGGAAGCAACGAGTTCCTTTCGCAGGTCACGGGCCTGTTCCAGATACTTCTGCGCCTGAGATATATTGAGTTCCTCCCGTTCGATTTCCACTACGCCGAGGTCATTTAGGGCGGCGGCCTGAAGAAACTTCAGGTATTCCCGGTCCATCCCGGGGTGGTCCTCCCATTCCTGCGCTGTCTGCAGGCATTCCTGAAAGTACCTGGTTGCCCGGTCCCACCTCTTTATATTAAAGGCGGTCAGCCCCAACTCGTACAGATAGGAGGCCCATTCACCTGCCATGGAAGGGTTCTCCGGCAGAAAATAGGGCGGATAGGTTTCCGCTAATTCCTGCCATCGATCCGAGCGGTCGAGAGCGTCGGTCTGTAGATAATACTTGGCCAGAAGGCGACAGATCGCGAAACTCAGCAGTCCGCTACCGTTGGCATCGATGCGGGTGCGGATCGGCTCGAAGAGTTGGACGAGCTCCTCGATCCGGGGGGCGGCGGCTTCCGTGCCGTCCTTCTGCCACTCGAGTTCTGCGAGGTTGAGGAGGGTCTTGCATACATCGGCCTCGACCGTGGAAGGCCAATTCCGGGCCATTTCCTTTCGGATCTGCAGGGCTTGCAGCAACATGGAATCCGCCTCTTCGACTTTCCCGAGCTGCTGCAGGGCAAATCCGAGGTCGTTTAGGGCGGCCGACCAGAAGTAGTCGGCGATGAAAGGCAGGCTGTCCTGTTCGGCGGCCAGTTGCTCAGCCACCCGGACGGTTTGGCGCCAGTGTTCGACGGCTAAGTCTCTATTTCCAAGGCCTTGCAGGGCGAACAGGGCATATTCGTAGTTTGCTCGCACGCGGAAAGCCCGCGTCGCCGGCGCCCGGCGTTCCAGATCGTCGAGCAGGGAGAACAGCTCGACGAACAATTCTTTGGCGGCGGTCGAATCGTTGGCGTTGCTGGCGAACTCCAGGAGGTGCATACAGTTCTTGACCAATTCCGTTTGCAGGAAGGTGCGCGTCGAATAGGTCTGATCGGAAGGTAAGCTAAACTCCTTGAGATCGATCTCGGCCTGGTTCAACGAGTCGGTAAAGATGGTACAGCCCGATTCCAACTGCCCCTGTGTGACGGGGCCGGAGAGGGTCGAATCGGCCTCTTCCGGATAGTTGCGGTAGAATTCCTTGTTGAGTTCATATTCCCGGCGGTAGTAGTCAAAGGCTTCCTCGAGCTTTTCGCGGCGGAAAGCCAGGTAGCCCAAAGCGGCGTATGTCTGGGCCATAAACTCCTGCGATTCCCCTCCAGCCTTTTGCAGGTACTCCAGGGCGAGGTTGAGCGAAGTTTCGGCCTCGTCCATTTGGCCGATCGTCGTAAAATAGGTGGCCCGATTCCGGTAAATGCTGGAGATCTGCTGGTAGATCTCGGGGAGGTCGTAGTCTTCCCGCAAATTGATACTGCCCAGCGAAAGATCGCTCTCCTCTTCTTCAAAGGCATCTCCCTGGCCCCAGAAATAGTACTCGCCCAGATCGAGTTCCTGGTCCTTGCCGGACACGGTCATTTGCTCGACCAGGTCCTTACTGATCTGCAGGGCCAGGTCGAGGTACTCGGCGGCTTCCGGAAGCAGGCCTGCACACATCCTGCCGACCGCCAGTTTGAGGGCCGACTGGCTCTGCACATAACCCGAACCTCCCGGCCCTTCTCTTCCTTCGAGCACCAGGGCATAGTAATAGGCGGCGCTGTCGAATTGCCGCTCATGGGTGTGGATGTCGCCAAGTTCGAAAAGCACCTGATCGCGCATGATGGTCGGCGCGTTCGGGAATTTCTCTTCGAAGGCCCGCTGCATGACCACCGCCCGGTAAAGGTAGCGCTTGGCTTCCTGCAACTCCGACCGCTGCCGGTGGTAAACGCCCAGATTGTGAAAGGTGTAGATCACCGACGGGGCGCTCACGATCCCTTGCTTTTCCAGCTCAACGGCGATCGTTCGGGCCTCTTCGTAGAGTTCGGCGGCATGGGCGTAGTCTTGCTGCGAATAATAGTACGAAGCGGCCAGATTGAGCAGAAACCCGAGAAAAGGGCGGTAGGTCTCCGGCTTGCGCTCGGTACCGGCGCGCAAGGCTTCGAGCGCCTGGTTCAGGATCTGTTCGCCCTCCTCCATGCGGCCGACGGAGAAGTAATAGACGGAGAGGTTGATGAAGAAAACGGATTGGATATCCATTTTTTCAGGATCCTCCTGCACCAGGCGTTCGATGATACCGATGGCTTCTTCATTGAGCTTCTCCGCCAGTTCGGTCTTTCCGACGCTTTGCGCAAAATAACAGTAATTGCCGATCGATCCGGCGAGCGCCACCAAGCCTTCTTCATCGCCCTCGGCATCGAGCTGCCGGGCCTGTTCCAACCCTTTTTCATAGCATTCCTGCGCCCGATCGATCTCTTTTAAGTTGTGATAAAGACTGGCCAGGCGGTCGTACAGCGCCACCTTTTGTTTGCCCTCGGTGAGGTCGATACTACCTTCCAACAGCTTGACCGCCGCATTGTAGCGATAGGTTCGCTGATAGAAGAGCACCAGTTCGCCGATATTATCCATGTCGGTGCTGTCGGCCGCGATGGCCTTTTGGAAGCTGCGCTCGGCCTCTTCGAACTGAAAGCTGGCCGCCAACAGGCGAGCCTTGAGCAGAAAGTTGCCGATCGCCTTTTCCCGGGCAGAGCGGATGTTGGCCAGTTCTTCTTCCTTTTGCTTTTCCTTGGCGTCGAGGGTAGCCAACTGGCGGTCGAGCTTCTCTTCGTCGAGCACGGCCAGAGCAGCGTCGAGATCGCCCGATTGCAAGGTCTCGAGCGCTTCGCGGGACAGTTCGGAGGCCTGGTCGAGGTCGATATCGGCCAGGCGGCGGGCCAGGTCTTCGGCCTGGGCCACGGCCTGATCGCGTTCCTGCCGCAGGCGTTCCTTCTCCTCGAGCAATTGGTTGCGCGCCTGGTCGTCGGATTCCAGATCGCCCAGGCGGGCATCGATGGCGGCCAGTTTCTTTTCCAGGGCCGCGTTGGCGTTCTGGATGATGATGTTGTAGTAGTTGAGGGCGATCTGGTTGCGCTGCCCCTGCGGGCACATGACGATCGTGATCAGATCGTCGGCGTTCTTGCGGATGATGACATCTTCGACCTCTTTGGAATTCACCAGATCATAGCCGTTCTTGGAAATAAGCAAAGCGACCTTATCGCCTGGTTGCTTGTTGGCGAAGACCAACTCGAAGCTGCCGTCGCTTTTGGAGGCGGTCGGACTGGAACCGAACGAAGATATCTGCACGCCGGCAAGCGGTTGCGAACCGCTGTTCAGCAATTTCACAAAGCCGCGCAGGCGATTATTGACGGGTTGGGCCCATGACAGGCCGGCGATCAACAGGATCGGTAAACACAGAAGCAGTCTCTTCATAGATCGGTCGCATTTTGTTGGGAGCGTTAAATTTACCACATCTTCCCGCAATACCTGGAAAGAATTCCAAAGGAGTTGGCAATGCGGCTGCCATTCTTTTCGAATCGTCGATCAGCGGTAGAGGGTTTGCAGTTTGCGCAGCAGTTTGAGCAATTTGACGTTCAGCGAGCGGCCTGCATTGAAGAAGTGGCCGTTGATCTTGAGCCAGTCCTTCTCGGGTTCGAGCGACTGCAGATCGGAATAGTACACCCAATGAGGCTTTTCCAGCGGCGCTTTCCAGAACAAGGCCCGGTCGGTCATGGCGAAGCCCTCTTTAGCCGAGCCGAGGATCGACTGGTCGCAGATGAACAGGATGCGTTCGTCTTTGGCGGGAAAGAGAAAGCTGGCGCTGGCGTTGCGGAGCTTTTCCATGGGCATAGCCAGAAAATCGGTATACACGGTTTCATTCTCCGAGGGAAAATCGAGGAAATCCATCACCAGGCGGAAGAAATCGAGCCCGTCGCGTTGGAGGGTTTCGTAGCGCAGGATGGCTTCGGGCAGGGGTACGACATTGAGGTCCTGGCAGTGCCGGATCAGGAAGAAATCACTGAGCCCTTCGATGGCGTCTTCGAGTAAATAGCGGGCTTCCGTTTGCGGGCGTACGCTACCCGTGCGGATCTTTTCGATCTGTTCGGCGAGCTGGCGCACCCTGAGTTCGAAGGTATGTTTGAAATCGGATCCCTCGAAGCGATCCAGGTAGGCCGGCAGCCGCTCGGGGTCTTGCTCCTGCCGGATCTTGCGCTCGAAGACCTCGAAAAAGCGAGCGGTGATCTCTTCTTCGGTCGACAGGGTCGGCGGCGGTTCGAAAACGTTATGCGGAGGCCGCTTCTCGACGAAATTCAGTCCGCAGTGCGCACAGAACCGGGCCTCCGGCGGGTTCTCCTGGCCACAGCGCGGACAGCTTTTCACCGGCGGTTCGACCGGCGTACCGCAGTGGTGGCAAAAACGTGCCTCGTCGGGAAGATCGGTATGGCAGTTGGTGCATTTCTTCATGCCGGAAAACCCTGGTTGGCCGCCAATTTACCAAATCTGTTGCAACAAATGCGGTTTCCGCCTGCAGAATCACTTTGCCCCCGGCCCGAACTTCCAAATACCGGACGATCGCCGTAATTTTGGCCGGGGCGGTCCGAAGTCGTAAACCAGAATCGCGGCCGGCTGTTCTACCCCTAAAACGCAGTCATGCCCAAGCGCCCCTCGAAAAGCAACCTGCCCACCAAGCTCTGCCCGGTCTGCGGCCGTCCGTTCTCCTGGCGAAAAAAATGGGCCCGCGTTTGGGACGAGGTGCGTTATTGCAGCAGGCGCTGTCGAACCGATCATCAGAAGAAACCGGCATGAAGCAAGACGGTTACAACGAATACGACAACTTTTCTTTCCATCCGTACAACGTACTGCTGATCCTGGTGCTGATGGGCGTATCGGCTCTATTCCTGGCTTTCACCGCAGCCTTCGTGTACACGCGAGTGCAAAACGATCTGCCGCCGCTCCGCCTGCCGGCCATCTTTCTTTTCAATACGCTCATTCTGCTGGGCGGCAGCGCCTCGATGGTCAGGGCCAAACGCGCCTACCAACACGACAATACCGCCGTCTATCAGCGGTCCCTCTGGATCACCATCGGTCTGTCGCTGCTATTCCTGGTCATGCAGTTCGCCGGCTGGCAGCAGCTCTTCCGGCAGAACATCTTTCTGACCTCGGGCAATTCGGCCTCCTACCTGTACGTCATTTCCGGGCTCCACTTTGCCCACGTCATCGCCGGACTCCCCTTCCTGGCCCTTTTTCTCCAAACGGCCCGTCGCCGCATGAAAGAGCCCGTCAGTGTGCTGGTGTATTTTTCCGACCCGGAAAAACGCCTCAAGCTCCGCCTCCTGACCATCTACTGGCACTTCCTCGACGGACTGTGGATCTACCTGGTGCTGTTCTTTTGGGTGAATTATCTTTTTCGGTGATCCAACATCCAAGTTAATTTTTTCTAAACCCCAACGCCCAACTTGGGGAAGTCTGGGGCGGCTTGTTATCTTTGCACTTTCCCAAACGGCACTAAATCCAACACATGCAGCCTACCACGGAACCGGTCGTAACGGTAGAAACCGCCAAGAGCCTTGGCCTGACATCGGAAGAGTTCGACCGCATTGTCGAGATCATGGGACGCACGCCCAACTTCACCGAGTTGAGCATTTTTTCCGTCATGTGGTCGGAGCACTGCTCCTACAAGAATTCGATCCGCTGGCTGAAGACCCTACCGCGCGAAGGCGCCCGTCTGCTCGTGGGCGCCGGAGAAGAGAACGCGGGGCTGGTCGACATCGGCGACGGGCTGGCCTGCGCTTTCAAGATCGAATCGCATAACCATCCTTCGGCCATCGAGCCCTATCAAGGAGCCGCAACCGGTGTCGGAGGGATCCACCGCGACATTTTTACGATGGGCGCGCGGCCGATCTGCTCGCTCAACTCGCTGCGTTTCGGAAAGATCGAAAGCAACCACACCAAGCACCTGGTCGATGGCGTCGTGCGGGGCATCGGCGACTACGGCAACTGCTTCGGCGTGCCGACCGTCGGCGGCGAGGTGTATTTCAACGAGTGCTACAACCAGAACATCCTGGTCAATGCGATGTCGGTCGGCGTCGTGCGCGTCGGAGAGACCGTGTCGGCCTGCGCCGACGGACCCGGCAACCCGGTTTTCATCGTTGGTTCGCGCACCGGCAAGGACGGCATTCACGGCGCCACCTTTGCCTCGGCCGACCTGACCGAAGATTCGGCCGAAGACCTTCCGGCCGTGCAGGTGGGCGACCCCTTCCAGGAAAAACTCCTGCTGGAAGCCTCCCTGGAAGCCATTCAGACCGGCGCCATCGTCGGTATGCAGGACATGGGGGCGGCCGGTATCACCTGCTCGACCTCCGAAATGAGCGCCAAAAGCGAAACCGGCATGCGGATCGACCTCGATCGCGTGCCGACCCGTCAAGATAACATGCACCCCTTCGAGATCCTCCTATCGGAAAGCCAGGAGCGGATGCTCATCGTAGGACATAAGGGGCAAGAAGAGAAGTTGTTTGCGGTATTCGACAAATGGGACCTCGAATGCGAACAGATCGGCGAGGTGACCGCCAGCGGCCGCCTGGAATTTTTCCACCATGGTGAAAAGGTCGCCGACGTACCCGCCGAGCCGCTGGTGTTGGGTGGCGGGGCGCCCGTGTACGAACGCGAGTACCGACGTCCAGCCTACTTCGACCGCATCGAAGCGTTTGACCAGGACGACATTCCAGAGCCCGCCGACTTCCCGGCTACGGCCCGGCGCCTGCTCGAATCGCCCAATCTGGTGTCGAAGCGCTGGATCTACGAGCAATACGACTCGATGGTGCGAACCAACTCGATGGGTACCAATGCGCCCTCCGACGCCGCCCTCGTTCGACTGAAGGAATCCGACAAGTGCCTGGCCGTTACCACCGACTGCAATTCGGCTTATGTGTTCGCCGACCCCTATCGCGGCGCCATGATCGCCGTAGCCGAGGCGGCGCGCAACATCGTTTGCTCGGGGGGGGAACCGGTGGCCATCACCAACTGCCTGAACTTCGGCAACCCCTATAACCCGGAAGTGTACTGGCAATTCGTACATGCCATTCAGGGCATGGGAGAGGCCTGCCGGCGATTCGACACGCCGGTCACCGGCGGCAACGTCAGTTTTTACAACCAATCGGTGTTCAAAGATCGCACCGAGCCGGTCTACCCCACCCCGACCATCGGCATGCTAGGGGTCGTCGACGATCCTAGCTGGCAAACGAGCCTTTCCTTCAAAGGGGCAGGCGATCGCATCTACTTGTTGGGGCAGGCGTACGACGACCTGGGTTCCTCCGAATACCTGCAGTTCGTGCACGGCGAGCGTTACTCACCCGTGCCGCATTTCGACCTGGAGGAAGAGTTTGCCCTGCAACAAACCGTGAAAAAGCTGATCCGCGCGGGCCTGCTGGCCTCCGCGCACGACGTTTCCGAGGGCGGCCTTTTTGTCGCCCTGCTGGAAAAGGCCATGAGCGGCGCCCTGGGCTTTCAGATCGAGACCGACCCGGCATTCCGCAAAGACGCCTACCTCTTCGGGGAAAGCCAAAGCCGGGTGGTCGTCAGCGTATCTGCCGAACGGGAAGAAGCCTTCCTGACGATGCTCGGCCAACATGGCACGCCGTACCGCCTGCTCGGCTCCGTTGGCGGCGCAGGATTGCAGATCGACGGCGAAGATTACGGCCAACTGGCCGGGTGGAAGCGAGAATTCGATGAATCGCTCGGACGGCATCTGACCCATTAGCGCCTTCGAGTTGTTAAGCTATATAGTATCAACAAAATCCTTTTCGAACATGAAGACTCTTACTCCAATCCTGCTGTTATTTTTTACAGCCCTGCTTGGATATCAGTGCGGCAACGTGGCCTCGTCGAGCGTGCAGGGAACCGTCATCCGCGGGAATATTCAAAATGCGGCCGGCCTGCAGGCCTTCTTCGACAAAATGCTGGTCAACAAGGCCAATCAGGTACTCGACAAGGCCGATATCGGCAACGACGGCCAGTTCGAACTATCCTTCCCCGAAGGGCTCGAACCGGGCATGTACCGGCTGCGGATCGGCGCCAAAAAGATCAACCTCGTCTTCGACCAGAACGAAAGTCTGGTCAAGGTCGATGGCGACCTCAATACGATCCAATCCTTCGACTACCAGGTAGAGGGTTCGCCTTCTTCGCAGCAGTACACCGAGTTCATGAAGGGGCTGGTCACCCAGTCGATCAATCCCAACGAGATCGGAGGCTACGTAGCCCAAGACGGCACCAGTCCGATGCTCGGTCTGGCCATTAGCTACCAGATCCTCGGCCGGAACGCCCAGTTCCTGAACGTGCTGAAGACAGCTCAGACCAAAATGTCGGAGGCCTATCCGACCTCCGAGTATTCGAACGACTTTGCTACGTTCGTCGCTCAAACGGAGGCCACCGTGGCGCAACAGATGGCCAGCGAACGGATCGCCGTAGGTCAGGAGGCGCCCGATATCCGGCTACCGAATCCGCAGGGCAAAGAGATGGCCCTGTCCGAACTGCGCGGCAAAGTCGTACTGCTCGACTTCTGGGCCAGTTGGTGCGGCCCCTGCCGGCGCGAGAACCCCAATGTCGTGCGGGTGTACAACAAATACAAAGACCGGGGCTTTACCGTGTTCAGCGTATCGCTCGACGGACTGGATTCGCGCACCAAGGCGCGCTTCTCCTCGGAAGAACAAGCTCAGCAACAACTCGAAAGTTCGCGCGACCGTTGGGTCAAGGCCATCGAACAAGACGGCCTCCCCTGGCAATATCACGTGTCCGACCTCAAGAAATGGGAATGTGCGCCGGCACAGGAATACGGCGTACGAAGCATCCCCCGCACCTTCCTGATCGACCGCGATGGCAAGATCGCCGCGATCAACCTGCGCGGCGCCGAAGCGCTCGAACAGGAGCTGTTGAAGTTACTTTGATGTTGGATGTTGGATGTTGGATGTTGGTACACCTTACCAAGATCCAACATCCAAGAACCAATATCCAAGACCTACTTCTTCACTGGCAGCGAAAATCCAAAGGTACTCCCCTTCCCTACCTGACTTTTCACCCAGATCCTTCCTCCTTGTTGTTCGATGAATTCTTTGGAAATGGACAGGCCCAGGCCGGTGCCTTTCGTCTTGTCGTCCTTGGCGCGGCGAAAGCGCTTGAAGATGCGCGCTTGCTCTTCGCGCGAGATGCCGGGCCCATTGTCGCTCACGGAGAACTCTATGGAGCCGTTGCGGCGCACCACGGCGATGCGTACGAAGTCGTTTTCGGGTGAGTAGCGCACGGCGTTGGTCAGGAAATTGATCAGCACGCCGGTCGTTTTCGGCACGTCGACCAGTAGAGAGGGCAGGTCGTCGGCAATGTGTTGTTGGATGCGAACTCCCTTTTCGGCGAAGAAGGTCTTGGTGCCTTCGACCGCTTTCAGCACGATCTCGGCCGGATCGGCCGGTTCTTCCTGTATTTGTAACTGCCCCGTTTCGATCCGCGAAATGTCGAGGATCTCGTTCACCATCTTCAGTAGGCGCTCGGAGTTCTGCTGAATGGTCGTGGCCAGATCTTTTTGGTCTTCGTTGAGTTGCCCGATGCGCTCGTCGCGCAGCAGACCCAGACTCATGTCGATCGCGGAAATGGGGGTTTTCAGTTCGTGCGACAGGGTTGCCATGAAGTTGGTCTT
Source organism: Saprospiraceae bacterium (assembly GCA_020436865.1). Lineage (GTDB taxonomy): Bacteria > Bacteroidota > Bacteroidia > Chitinophagales > Saprospiraceae > JAGQXA01. Next base: position 14,589 of record JAGQXA010000541.1, read on the forward strand.
GGCCAGGTCCTGCTCCTTCAATTCCGTGACGTTCTTCAGAATGATCACATA
>JAGQXA010000542.1 GCA_020436865.1 Saprospiraceae bacterium
CAGCGATTCCATAGTCCGGTTTTTGGCAAAAACTCTTGTCGATTAACGCCTTAAATATAGCGCATTATCTCATAAGAGTAAAGAAGAAGGCGCGTTTGGTCGGGGGGATGGCGGAAAGGTGTATATTGGCGGTCGGAACGCTTGAAGCGTTCCGACCGCTATATAGCCTTCCGATCGCTAAAGGGCCTTGCGTTGCAGCACCGGTACGTCCTGCACGACTAACTGCACGGTATTACGGATGCGTTCTTCGAGGAGGATGATCTTGCCCTTGCGCAGGTTCTCCAGAACTTCCGGCTGGGCGTGCCGTACGGTGATCAGCTCGAGTCCGCGGGTGATCATCACCTTGAAATCCTGAGCGATATTTCCGGCGAACTGATCGACCTTGTCGTCGATATCACTGACGCACACGGCAAAGCTGATGGCCGTATTCTGCATGATATTGACCTGCATACGCAATTCGGCGATCTTGGTGAAGAGATAGCTGATGTGGTGCTCGGCCACAAAAGAGAAATCGCGCGTGGAGATGTGCACGAGGGCCTGATCGGTCTCGATGGCCACCATGGGCGGGTAGGTATCATCCACTTCGTTGGAGATGAGCGTGCCTTCGCCGGCCGGATCGATGAACGACTTGACGTAGAGGGGAATGCTCTTGTTTTGCAGCGGTTTGATGGTCTTGGGGTGAATGACCTTCGCGCCGTAGTAGGTCATTTCGATAGCCTCCCGATAAGAAAGGCGATCGAGTTTGCTGACGTTCTCGAACTTGCGCGGATCGGCCGTCAGCACGCCGGGCACGTCTTTCCAGATGGTCATGCTTTCGGCATCGAGGCAGTACGAAAAGATCGCCGCCGTATAGTCGGAACCTTCGCGACCCAGGGTGGTCGTGAAATTCTCGGTAGTACTGCCGATGAACCCCTGGGTCAGCACAAACTGTTTCGCCCCGACCAGGGGGCCGACGATCTTCCTGGCGCGTTCCACCGTTTCGGGCCACTGCACCCAGCCTTCCCGGAAAATGTCGTCCGTCAGGATGACGTCGCGGGCGTCCACCCATTCTGTCGGCAAGCCCTGCCGGTTGAGAAAAGCCGCCACGATGCGGGTAGAGGCCAGCTCGCCCACACACACGATCTGATCGTACATATAGTCGTAATTGCTGTGCGGCTCTTCGTCGAGCACCCATTCCAACTCGACAAAGGTATCGTTGATGGTGTCGAACACCTCGTGATCTTCCCCGAACAGCTCCCGCGCGAGTTGATAGTGTTCTTCCTTAATAGCTTGCAACAACTCGAAGGCTTTTCCGCTCTTTTCGGCATGCGCGGCCACCACCATTTCCAGGGCATTCGTCGTCTTGCCCATCGCCGACACAACGATGATCAGGGGGTGCTCGCGATAGCGTTCCAAGATGGAAACGACGTTACGTACGCCGGCCGCATCCTTCACGGAGGCGCCGCCGAATTTGAAGACTTTAAGTGAGTGATTCATCGATCCAAGAGATTTTAGCGTCTGTTGGGGATTTGTCCGTTGGTCCGCAAAGATAGTAAGAGTTTGCGCTTTCCTCGGGCCGGATTCTGACGGAAAAATCGACGCAGGTCACCAACTGTGGAAGCGGAAATGGGCCCTTTCCGATCAAAATGTTATTTTTACACTTTGTGGCCCTGACCGACCTGCGAGCAAGGCGGCGGGCCCCTTGTTTTTCCAAGTAGACTAAGTAATTCAGACAGTGGAACTTCGCGAAGCGCTTCTCCTTCTTGGTATCGGCATGTTCACGGTATTTGTCGTGTTGTTTCTGGTAGTCCAGACCGGCAACCTCCTCATTCGGGTGGTCAACCGTTGGCTGCCGGGCGCGACGCCGGCGCCGGCGGCCCGCAGCGGGTCGTTTCCGGGCCGCACATCGGCCGACACCGATAAACGGGCCGATGCCGCGATGCTAGCGGCAATCGTCGCCGCCGTAGAGACGGTCACCGACGGTCAGGGAGCGGTCGTGTCGGTGCGCCGGGTCGCGCTTGAAAAGTGAATCTGACCGGATCCTCCTGCTGAACCAGCTGGCCTGCTGTACCAAATAAAACATCCAATTATGGCCAAAGAGATCCAGCTATGCCTGGTGTACCGCGACATGTGGCAATCTTCGGGAAAGTACATGCCGCGGGTAGACCAACTCGTACGCGTAGCCGGCCCGATCATCGACATGGGCTGCTTTTCCCGGGTAGAAACAAACGGAGGCGGGTTTGAACAGATCAATCTGTTGTACGGCGAAAATCCCAACCGCTCCGTCCGCGAGTGGACCCAGCCCTTCAACGACGCCGGCATCCAGACGATGATGCTGGAGCGGGGCCTCAACGGCATCCGCATGAATCCCGTACCCGCCGATGTCCGCCAGCTGATGTTCAAAGTCAAGAAAAAGCAAGGCACCGACATCGCGCGCTCGTTCGACGGGCTCAACTACGCTCCCAATCTCGAAAACTCCTTCCTGTTCGCCAAGGAAGCCGGCATGATCGCGCAGGGCGCCCTTTGCATTACCCATTCCGAACTGCACACGGTAGAGTATTTCGTCGACCTCGCCGATCGCCTGATCGAACTGGGCGCCGAAGAGATCGCCATCAAAGACATGGCCGGTATCGGCCGGCCGGTATCGATCGGTCTGATCGTGAAGGGCATCCGCGAACGCCATCCGCGGATCGTCATTCAGTACCACGGCCACTCCACGCCGGGGTTTTCGGTGGCCTCGTCGCTCGAAGCGGCCCGCAACGGCGCCAACATCATCGACGTGGGCATGGAGCCGCTTTCCTGGGGCACCGGCCATGCCGACCTGCTGACCATCCACGCAATGCTGAAAGATGCCGGGTTCCAAG
>JAGQXA010000543.1 GCA_020436865.1 Saprospiraceae bacterium
AGCTCCAGCGTGTATTCCGCGACCGCCTGGATCTGCTCGGGCTTGAGGAGGCTCTTGAAAGGGGTCATGGCATTGCGCCCGTTGGTGATCACGGCCACCCGTTCTTCGACCTTCAGCTCCGACTTGGTGAGGTCGAAAGCGCCGCTGCCGCCCATATTTCCGTAGAGGCCGTGGCAGGTTACGCAATAGAGCTTATAGATCTTCTTACCGTCGGGGGTATCGGAATTCCGGGTCATACTGGCCCTGGCAGTGGCGGAGTCGTCGGCATTGGAGCAGGCCCACGACAATCCGGCGAGGAGGAGGAAAAGCAGGATCTTCTTCATAAATGGTCGACTTTCGGCTTGTGGAAATCGTTCCGGAAATGGAAACGCAAAGGTAACAATTTTATGATGCAGGAGTTCATCCGATCCAACTGGCGGATATTTGGTTGCCGGGCGAAAATTTCCCTAATTTGGAGCTGGTTCAAAATTCCTAAAAAATCTACCGATGAAAAAGATCTTCCTCTTCCTCCTCCTGGCCTGCTCCGCCTGGTCGGCGAGCGGTCAAACCTATGCCGACCACATGCAGGAAGCCAACCGCTTGTATCAATCCGGCGAATACCGCGCCTCCGCCGAAGCCTTCGAGAAGGGTTTCGCCCTGGGAAAGACCGAAGCCTCCGACCTCTACAACGCCGCGTGCTCGCGGGCACTGGCGGGCGATGCCGAAAAGGCCCTCGATCACCTGGCTAAGGCGGTCGAAAAAGGCTGGATCAATGCCGATTGGGCCCAACGCGACAGCGACCTCGTCAGCCTGCACGGGCAGGATCGCTGGCAGCTGATCGTCGCCGACATGAAGGCCCGGCAGGCCGCCGAAGAGGCCCGGTACGATCAGGAACTGATCGCACAACTCAAAGAGATCGGCGAAATGGATCAGGTGTACCGCCAGCAAATGGACGAGGCGGAGAAAACGTACGGCTGGGATTCTCCCGAAATGAAGGAACTCTGGGAAAAACAACGACTCAACGACAGCATCTGCCTCGCCCGCATCGAACTCGTCATCGCCGAGCACGGTTACCCGGGCAAAAGCCTGGTTGGCCGCCAGAGCAGCGTGGCCTTTCTAGTCATCCAGCATGCCGACTTGAAAGTGCAGGAGAAATACCTGCCGCTCCTGCAGGAGGCCGCCGAAAAGGGCGAACTCCGGAAGTCCAGCCTGGCCCTGCTGATCGACCGGGTACGCGTGGGCAACGGCCAGGAGCAACTCTACGGCTCGCAACTCCACCGCAATCCCGACACCGGGCAATTGGAGTTCTTCCCGATCGAAGACGAAGCCCGCGTCGACGAACGCCGCAGCGAAATGGGGTTGGAACCGCTCGAAGACTATGCCCGCCGCTTCGGATTGGAATACCGGGCGCCCACCGAAAAAGACTGAGCTCGCGTGAAGCCCGCCTTCGCCCTGCTCGCCGCCGGAGCCTCGCGCCGCATGGGGCGCCCCAAACAGCTCCTTCCCTGGGCGGGTCGCCCCTTGCTGGAGCGATCCCTGCGCCGACTTCAGGAGGTCGCCGGCGGCGCTCCCGTCTTGCTGATCCTCGGCGCCGGCCGGGAAGCGATCGAGGCCGCGATCGAGCCCGGCGAGGCGATCATCGGATACAACGAGCGCTGGCAAGAGGGTTTGAGCAGCTCCATCCGCTGCGCCCTGCAACTGACCGACTCCCTCCCCGAAGCGCCCGACGCCCTGCTGATCGCCCTCGCCGACCAACCGGCCATCGAAGCCCAACACTTCCGGGCGCTGCTGAATGCGCTCGACCCACCGCAAACCCGCCTCGCGGCCTCTTTCTACCACGGCCGCCCCGGGGCGCCCGCCGCCTTTCACCGCAGCCTTTTCCCCGATCTGCACAGGCTGACCGGCGACCAGGGCGCCAAAGAGCTCTTTCGGAAGTACGCCGCTCAAACCCGCACTATCGAGTGCCCGGCAGCGGCACTCGACCTCGACACCCCTGGCGATTGGCGCCATTTCCTGAAAAACTTCGAGGAGTAAGATCGCCGTCGTTCGGCGAATATTTCGCTCCGTTCGTCGCTTCTTCTTTTACCCTCATCGGAAATTCAAAAAAACGCCGGAAACTTTTAAACCGAAAATTGTTTCCAATGTTTTCATCGCGTACATTTGCATCACCAATCCGGAAGCCCAGAACGACAACATGCAAGACACCGGAACTGAGATCCTGAAAAGGACGGAATCCTTGTTTATGCGCTACGGCATCAAGAGCATCACCATGGATGATATCGCCAAAGAGCTGGGCATTTCCAAAAAGACCCTCTATCAGTTTGTCGAGAACAAAGCCGACCTGATCAAGAAGATCGTCTACCAGCACATCCAGGAGGAAAAAAAGGAGATCGAAAGCATCCGCAGTCACGCCAACAACGCAGTGGAAGAGGTCTTGGCGCTGGCGAAGTACGTCGTGCAGGCCCTCCGGCAGATGGCGCCGACCACGGTCTACGATCTTCAGAAGTACTACCACGATAGCTGGAAATTGCTGGAGTCGTTGCACCAACAGCACGTGTATTCCGTCATTCGCGAAAACCTGGAAACGGGCATCCGGCAGGGCTTGTACCGCCCCGACATCGACCCCGATATCGTGGCCAAGCTATACGTCGGAAAGACCTTCCTGCTGGTCAACGAAGAGGTCTTCCCCCTGAGGGACTACACCCGGGAGCGCCTGTTGCACGAGTTCTTCTTATATCACCTGCACGGCATTTGCTCGCCCAAAGGCCGTGAACAACTGGAGCAATATCTGAACCCATCCGAAATATGACCTCAACCCGCTTGCACATACCCGACTTCCAACCGACCGAAAAATCATCACCCAACATGATACGACCAATTCTCCTCTGCCTCTTGCTCCTGGCTTCGCTGACCGCCCCGGCCCAGGAGGCGCCAAAGGTATCCCTCAACGAAGCCATCAACTACGCCTTCGAAAACAATCTCAACCTGAAGAATGCCCAGATCAGCCTGGCCGACGCCAAGGAACAGATCGTCGAACGGCGCGCCTTCGGGATCCCGAAGTTGTCGGTCGGCGCAGACTACCAGTACTTTATCGACATTCCGACGCAGATCCTGCCCGACTTCATCAGCCCGGCCATCTATGGCATCCTCGACCAGGAAGGCCTCATCGACGAGGTGCCGGCCTTTTCCGACAGCGGCCTGCCGGCACAGTTCGGCACCAAACACAACCTCACTGCCCGGGCCGATCTCAACACCATGATCTTCGACGGCAGTTACTTCGTCGGACTGAAAGCCGCACGGGAGTTCAAGGACTACACCTTGCAACAGGTGCTCGCCACCCGACAGGATGTAAAATACCGGGTGACCGACGCCTACCTACCGGTCTTGTTCCTGCAGGAAAACCTGCAAACCCTGGACGACAATATCGCCAACCTGAGCAAATTGCGCTTCGAAACGAACGCCATGTACGAGCAGGGCTTCGTCGAACAACTCGACGTCGACCGCCTCGACCTGTCGCTGGCTAACCTTCAGACCGAACGCGACAACCTGCAGCGGCAAAAAGAGGTGGCCCTTAACGCCCTGAAGTTCGCCATGGGCTATCCGGTCGACCAACCGCTGGAAATCGAAGGCGACCTGCACGAACTGGTCCGGGTGGTCGACGAATCGTGGCTGACCAACGCCATCAACTATCAGACCCGCCCCGAATATCTCGTCGCCGAGAAGGGCGTGCGCCTCAACGAACTCAACGTTCAGCTAAACCAGTCGCGCTACCTGCCCGTGCTCAATGCCTTCGCCTCCTACCAGCAATCGCTCTTCGCCAATAAGCTGCGCGACGGCGAGTGGTTTCCAACCACGGTGGCCGGACTGAGCCTCAAGGTGCCCATTTTCGACGGACTGGAAAAAAAGGCGCAGGTCGAACGGGCCCGCCTCGATCTGGAAATGGCCCGCAACCAGCAGCGCGAACTCGCCCAGGCCATCGAACTCGAAGCCAGTAACGCCCGCACCAGCTACCTCAACTCGCGCGAGCGCCTGGCCAATCAGGAAAAGAACCTCGAACTGGCCGAACGGATCTTCAATACCACCCAGGTCAAGTACCGCGAAGGTGTCGGCTCCAGCCTCGAATTGACCCAGGCCGAACAGGGCCTCTACCAAAGTCAACAGAACTATAACCAGGCGCTCTACGACCTGCTCCAGGCCAAAACGGCGCTCGACAAAGCCCTCGGCAAGTAGCCCACCCCCCAATAACCCAATTAACCAATTAACCAATTAACCAATTAACCAATTAACCAATTAACCAATTAACCAATCACCCAATAACCTAATCACCCAATTCACTGATCATCTCATCATACCAGCAATGAAACAACTCCTCTCTTTGATCGCTATCGCCCTGTTCTTCGCTTCCTGCGGCAATACTAGTCCGGAAGAAGGCTCGCCAGTCGACCTCGAAGGCAAAAAGGCGCTTCTCAACGAAAAAAAGACCGCTCTTACGACGCTCGAACACGAGGTCGCCCAATTGGAAAAGGAGATCGCCGAACTCGATCCTTCCACCAAAACGAAACGTACGCCGGTCACCACGATCCAGCTCGAACGCCGCGATTTCGAACATTTCATCGATATCCAGGGTACGGTGCAATCCGACGAACGGATCAACATTAGCAGCGAAACGGGCGGGCGCATCCTCGACCTCAAGGTCCAGGAAGGCCAAACCGTCAGTAAAGGCCAGTTGGTCGCCCTTCTCGACCTCGAACAGATCGAGAAACAGATCGCCGAGGTGCAAACCTCCCTCGACCTGGCCCAGGAAGTGTACGAACGCCAGAAGCGCCTGTGGGATCAGAACATCGGTTCGGAAATCCAGTACCTGCAGGCCAAGAACAACAAGGAACGCCTCGAAAAAAGCCTGGAAACCCTGCAGTTTCAACTCGACAAGTCGAAGGTCTATGCACCGATCTCCGGCGTGGTCGAAACGGTCGTCCTGAAAGCCGGCGAACTGGCCGGCCCCGGCGCTCCCATCGTCCAGGTGCTCAACACCAACCAGGTGAAGGTGGTGGCCGAAGTACCGGAAAACTACCTTCAAGCCATCCGCAAGGGCGAATGGGTCACCGTGAAATTCCCGGCGCTCGATACGGAACAAAAGGCCCGGGTCAGCCTGATCGGCAGCACGATCAACCCCGGCAACCGGACCTTCAGCGTAGAGGTCGACCTCAGCAACCCTCGCGGCCTGCTCAAACCCAACCTGCTGGCCATCATGCTGCTCAACGACTATAGCCAAACGGCTGCGGTCGTCGTGCCGCTGGAAGTCGTCCAACAGGAGGTCGGCGGCAAGAGCTATGTATTCGTCAAAGGAGAAGGGCAAGACGGCGCCCTGGCCAAGAAAGTATATGTAAAGACCGGACAGACCTACCGCGGCGAAGTCGTCATCACCAACGGGCTCACCGGCGAGGAAGAGCTGATCCTGGAGGGCGCCCGCGGCCTGGCCGACCAGGAGCCGATCGAAATCCAGCAAGGCTGAGCATACTTTTTTCACCCAATTCTGCCCGCAAGAAATCATCACTATGTCTCAACAATCCAGCGAACATAAAAAGAAAGGTCTCCGGGAATTCAAGCTTTCTTCCCTGGCCGTCGACAACGCGACCAGCATCTTCCTGCTGACCTTCATGATCCTCCTCTTCGGCTACCGCTCGTATGTCACTATGCCGAAGGAGTCGTTCCCCGAGATCCCCTGGCCGAAGATCTACATCAACACGGTGTACTTCGGCAACTCGGCCGCCGATATGGAAAACCTCGTCACCCGGCCGATCGAAGACGAGTTGAACGCCATTACCGAACTCAAAACGGTCACCTCCTCCTCGCTGCAGGACTACTCGCTGATCGTGGCCGAATTCGAGGCCGACATCGACCTCGACGACGCCACCCGCAAGGTGAAGGATGCCGTCGACAAAGCCAAACCCGAATTGCCGACCGACCTGACCAAGGAACCGGAAGTACTCGACATCAACCTTTCCGAGATCCCGATCATGACGGTTAATATTTCCGGGAATTACACCAACGACGAACTGCGCGACTACGCCGAATACCTGCAGGAAAAGATCGAAGACCTCTCCGAGATCTCCAGCGTCGACCTCAAGGGCGCCCGCGACCGCGAAGTGTCGATCGAAATGGACCTGCCGAAAATGCAGTCGCTCCAGATCAGTTTCGACGACATCGAAAACGCGATCCGCGCCGAGAACATCACCATGTCGGGAGGCGAACTGCTGACCAACGATTTTCGCCGCACCATCCGCGTGCTCGGCGAATTCGAGAACGTCGAGCAAATGCAGAACCTGATCGTCAAGAGCGAGAACCAGGCGCCGGTCTACCTCAAGGATATCGCCAAGGTCACTTTCGGATTCGAAGAGCAGACCAGTATTGCGCGCGCCGACGGCTTGCCGGTTATTTCCCTCGACGTGATCAAGCGCAGCGGCGAAAACCTGCTCGACGCCTCCGACAAGATCAAGGCGGTGGTCGACGAGGCGAAAGCCCGCGTCTTTCCGCCCGACCTCAGCATCAGCGTGTTCAACGACCAGTCGGTACAGACGCGCCTGATGGTTTCGAACCTCGAGAACAGCATCATCTCCGGGGTGATCCTGGTAGTGCTCGTCTTGTTGTTCTTCCTCGGCATCCGCAACAGTATGTTCGTCGGGATGGCCATCCCGCTATCGATGCTCATGGGCATCCTGATCACCAACGTACTGGGTTACACGCTCAACATGGTGGTGCTCTTCTCGCTCATCCTGGCCCTCGGGATGCTGGTCGACAACGCTATCGTAGTGGTGGAGAACATTTTCCGCTACATGCAGAATGGCTATTCCAACCTCAAGGCCGCCAAGTATGGGGTCGGCGAGGTGGCCCTGCCGATCATCGCCTCGACCGCCACGACCCTGGCCGCTTTTGTGCCGCTGGCCTTCTGGCCGGGTCTGATGGGGAGTTTCATGAAATACCTGCCGATCACCCTGATCATCGTGCTCAGCTCGAGCCTCTTTGTGGCCCTGGTCATCAACCCCGTCTTCACCTCGGCCTTCATGAAGGTCGACGAGCGAGCCAGCGAAGTGTCCGAACGCCGCCGCAAACGGCGCAACGGCCTGATCGGCGTAGGGGGCATGCTCCTGTTTTCCCTCCTGTTCCACTTGCTCGGAGTATTCTGGCTGCGGAACCTGTTGTGGATCGTAGGGGGCGTCACCTTGCTCAACGTGCTGTTCCTGCGCCGGGCCTCGTTCTACTTTCAGAACCAGGCGCTGCCCATCCTCGAGAGCTTCTACGATCGTTTCGTCCGGACGGCCCTGCGCGGCTTCAATCCGGTGCTGGTCTTCGTCGGGACCTTCCTCCTGCTGATCGTAGCCCTGGTGTTGCTTGGCCTCAATGCCCCCAAGGTCGTGCTGTTTCCCTCGCCCGACCCGCAGTACGTGAATGCCTTCATCGAGATGCCGATCGGTACCGACATCGAAGCGACCGATCGCCTCATGAACGAGATCGAGACCAAAGTCGATTCCATCATCAAGCCCTACTCCGGGATCGTGGAAGCCGTGCTTTCGCAGATCGGCGAGAACACGAGCGATCCCAATGCGGGTCCGGACTTCGGCGCCTCCCCGCATAAGGCGCGCCTTACCGTGAGCTTCGTGCCCACCGAAGACCGCAACGGAGTGTCGACCTACGAGGTCCTGGAAAAAATGCGCGCCGGCCTGGCCGGATACACGGGCGTGAAGATCGTGGTCGACAAGAACCAGGACGGGCCGCCCACCGGCAAGCCCATCAACATCGAAGTGAGGGGCGAAGAGATCAACAGGCTGGCTACCCTCTCGGAAGACATGATCCACTTCATCGAATCGCGCAATATCGGCGGGATCGAAGAGTTGAAGAAAGACGTCAACATCGGCAAGCCCGAATTGATCGTGCACATCGACCGCGAAGCGGCCCGGCGCTACGAGATCTCCACCTACGCCATCGCCAATACCATCCGGACTGCCGTGTTCGGGAAAGAAGTATCGAAGTACAAACTAGGCGACGACGACTACCCCATCCAACTGAGGGTCGACGAGGCCTATCGCTACAACATCGACGACATCCTCAACCAACGCGTTACTTTCCGCAGCCAGGCTACCGGCAAGATCAGCCAGGTGCCGATCTCGGCAGTGGCCGACATCGAACTTTCGTCGACCTACACCTCGATCAACCGCAAGGATGAAGAGCGAATGATCACCATCAACAGCAACGTGCTGGAAGGCTTCAACCCCAACGAGGTGGTCGCACAGGTGCAACAAGCCCTGAGCGATTACGACCTGCCCGAGGGCTATAGCTACGCCTTTACCGGCGAACAACAGGAACAGCAGGAAAATATGGAATTCCTCAATACCGCCTTCATGGTGGCCCTGTTTGCCATCTTCCTCATCATCGTGGCCCAGTTCAACTCGCTGATCTCGCCCTTCATCATCATCCTCACCGTGCTGTTCAGCACCATCGGGGTGTTCCTGGGATACGTGGTCAACGACATGGACATCGAGATCGTTATGACCGGCGTGGGGATCATCTCGCTGGCGGGTATCGTCGTGAATAACGCCATCGTACTGATCGACTACACCAACCTGCTGATCCAGCGAAGGGTGCGCGAACTGGGCCTCGGACACCAACGCGACCTTCCGCCCGACGACGTCAAGGAAGCCATCGTGAAAGGCGGCGCTACGCGCCTGCGGCCGGTATTGCTCACCGCCATCACCACGGTGCTGGGGCTCGTTCCGCTCGCGATCGGATTCAACTTCGACTTTTTCAGCCTCGTGAACGACCTCGATCCCAATATGTACATCGGCGGCGATAATGCCGCTTTCTGGGGAACCATGGCCTGGACGGTCATCTACGGGCTGGTCTTCGCCACCTTCCTCACGCTCGTGGTAGTGCCCTCCATGTACTGGATGAGCTACCTGGCCGGAAGATACCTGCGGAAATGGACTTCCAAAGCGGAAGAACTCAACCCGCAGACCTCCAACTGATCCGGACCCGCTCTCCAGAACAAAAAGCGGGATGGCCACGAACGGCCATCCCGCTTTTTTATTTCACATATTTCTTTGAATAATAAAAAAAATTCACATTTTTACAGAACCGATGAATTCGGTCCCTTCCCAAAACCGCTCTTAGGTTATTTTCTTCCTGCATCATCTCCAACAGAGATGCCCCCCGCCCACACTTAGAAACATTATCACAAACTACTTCCCCCAATACCAACCAAGGACAGGTATCCTGTCATAAGATTGTGTTTGTTCATAGTTTTTGTTTCAAGCCTCCACAATCGCGTGGGGGCTTTTTGCTTCTTCGCGAACTTTTCCCACGCTTCCGGATTTTCATTGAAATGATCTTTTCCCGATATGGACCCTCTCACCGACAAGCAGGCTATTCGAAATCTGCGCCAGGACTACCAGGCCGCCCGGCTCGAGTTGACCGACACCGACCCGGACCCCCTCCGGCAATTCGACCGCTGGCTGCAGGAAGCTATCGCCGCCGACCTGCCCGAGCCTAACGCCATGATCCTGGCCACCGCCGACCCCGCCGGGCGCCCGTCGGCCAGGGTGGTCTTGCTAAAAGGCCTGGGCCCGGAAGGTTTTGCCTTCTTTACGAACTTCCTCAGCCGGAAGGGGCGCGAACTCGACCTCAATCCACACGCCGCCCTCGTGTTCAACTGGCTGGAACTCCAACGGCAGGTGCGCATCGAAGGTACGGTCGGCCGGTTGCCGGAAGCGGAGGCCACCGACTACTTCCAGAGCCGGCCCAAAGGCAGCCAGATCGGCGCCTGGGCCTCCGAACAAAGCAGCCCGGTCGCCGACCGCAAGTTGCTGGAACAGCGGTATGCGGAACTCGAAGAACGCTACGCTTCCCAGGATCGTCTGCCCCGCCCGCCGCATTGGGGCGGCTATGGCGTGCGACCGACCCGGATCGAATTCTGGCAAGGCCGCCCGAACCGGCTGCACGACCGCATCTGCTACGAATGCCAGACCGACGGCAGTTGGACCCGTCAGCGGCTGGCGCCCTAGAATCTGCCGGACTGCTAAAATAGTTGCCCTTTTTTTTGCCCGGGCGGGCAAAAGGCCCTAAATTCCTTTTTTGACAGCGCCTCCAGGCCTTGTCTCTTTCCCAACAAGCTGCTATTAAGATCTCCTTTGCTCCCGCTCGAGAGCCCCTGACCTTTTTACCTTTTCTCTGACCGGCGAGCAGACCCCAATACGCCTGAAGTTGAAATTTCCTTAGCGCATGCACTTGCTCTATATCGACGACGACGAGGTCGATCTCCTGGTGTTCCAGCGATTGGCCGGCAAGATGAACCAGTTCACGTACGATCTGGCCGAGAATTTTTCACAGGCGCTGGCCCTGATGAAAACGCACTCCTACGATCTGGTCCTGTCCGACTTTTTCCTGGGTGAAGGTCGCCAGGCTACCGACCTGCTTCCCCACCTCGGCCAAACACCGCTCGTGATCGTTTCCGGACAGGCAGAGGTCGCTCCGCTCGATCAGGCGGTCGAACAAGGGGTCAAGGGTTATTATTTCAAACCGCTCTCGATCGAGTCGCTGGCCATTCTGCTTACGACCCCCGAACGGGCGGCGAGGGCCGGGCTGAAAACCGACTGGAAAGAACTGGACTTCGATTTTTCGTACCTCGACGAGTTGGAGGTCGATCAGGCCTTTCGCCTGCAGGTACTCGGCCTGTTCCGGGAAATGACCCCGCTTGCACTCGAAAAGACCCGCGAACTCCTGCCCGACAACCAATGGGAGGCGATCCAGGCCATCGTTCACCGGTCAAAATCCAACCTCCGCTACCTGGGGCTGCACGCGCTGCTCGACCTGGCCGACGAGATCGAGGATGACTGTGGGCGGCCCTACCGCCATCACCTCCTTCCCGGAAAGGTCGCTCACTGGCTCACGGGCATGGAACGAGCGCTGGAAAAAACGCAAGAACTGCTGCACACGACCAATCGCTAGACCCTCCCTTAGCGTTCGGGTAGTAAGCGAATATCATCCTTGGGAATAATCCTTGAGGACGAACAACTAACTATACTAAAACGCGAGAGGTTTGGGAATTCCCAAACCTCTCGCGTTTTAGCGTAGCTGCTATGTGCAATGGTGGAACGATCGGCCCTCGCCGGAGTAATAGAGAGATCTTTCGGCAGAGAATCTTCCTGCCGACTGTCAAGACCCGGCCTGGGCGCTATTTTCTTCCCTCTGCCGCAAATTGCCTGACCGGCGCCGATCAGCAGTAGTGGTCGTAAGCCATCTTTAGGTTGGCGGCAATGATGTCGGCCGAGCGTCCTTCGATGTGGTGGCGCTCCAGGAAGTGTACCAGCTTGCCGTTCTTGAACAAAGCGATCGACGGCGAAGAGGGCGGATAGGGCAACATGTATTGCCGCGCCCGGTCGGTCGCATCGCGGTCAACGCCGGCAAAAACGGTTACCAGGCGATCGGGCGTCTTTTCGTTATCGAGTGAAAGCTTAGCTCCGGGCCGGGCGTTGCCGGCGGCACAGCCACATACGGAATTGACGACAACCAATACCGTGCCCTCCTGGGTGTCGAGGGCCGCATCCACTTCCTGCGGCGATTGCAGGCCTTCAAAGCCATGATCGGTGAGGTCTCTCGCCATGGGCGTTACCAGTTCGATTGGATACATAATGCTCCTTTTGTTTATCAGGTCCGAATGATTGATCTCCGTGCTTCGTTCGTGCAAAAATACACCTTTTCGCCAGCCCTTTCCTACCCGGATCAGGCTCCGAACGATACAGTATCACTTATACAATCCGCGAGCCCCTTTGGTTTAGCATTTTTGACTTTTGGCAAATATTCGCGACCTTTAGGCAAACACCAGCGCCAAGCCATGAACATGCTGACCGATCTGCGGGCTCTCTGTGTATTCTGTCTTCTCGGAATGTCGATGGGTTCCTGTACCTCCGATCAATTGGTCATTCCGGTCGAAGCCGACCCTTGCGAAGAACTCTTCCCCACCTATGCCGCCGACGTAAAGCCGATCATTGACGAATGCTGCGCTTACTCGGGCTGCCATGTATCGGGCTTCCCCTTCGGCAATTTTTCTACTTATGAGAATCTGGAATCGGCCCTCGCCAACGGCGCCATGTACCAACGCGTCGTGAATTACCGCAGCATGCCGCCGAGCTACGCGCCGGGGCCACAGATGACGACCGAGGAGCGCACCAAGATCGAGTGTTGGCTGGCCAGCGGCTATCCGGAGAACTGACAAAAGCGTCGATTTGTTGGGTAGCCTGCAGGATTCACCTTTTTTCTTACTTCCCAAGATCGTATTTTTGACCTACTTTGGAACCTCAAGCGCTTCCACCGACACCTTACACATAATTCACGAACCATGAGCAAATGGTATTTCTCCTTGCCGGTTGTGGCCTTCTTGTCCTTTGCAACAGCCTGCACTTTCGACCAATTGGAGCCGGTCCAGGAACCCGATATCTGCAACTCGATCACCCCTACTTACTCGGTCGATGTCAAGCCGATCATCGATAGCAAATGCGCCATTTCCGGTTGCCACGTCAGCGGTTTCCCCACCGGCGATTTCTCCTCGTTCGAAGGCATGTCGTCGCGACTGGAGAGCGGCCTGGTCAACAAACGCGTCATCGAGTTTAAGGATATGCCGCCGCCCCAGAGCTACGGCTCCGGACCTACTCCGCTGACCACCGCAGAACGCGAGATATTCAAATGCTGGCTGGCCGACGGCCATCCGGAACAATGACCTATCCGGTCGATAAAATCAATTTCATGAACCGACTATTACTTTTGGGCCTGGCGCTCCTGTTCTCGATCGCCGGCATGGGCCAGGAATTCATTTACGGCACCTTCAAGGATACCCGGGTGATCAATAGCCACTCGGTCGAAACACTTCCCAAGCGAAAGCTCGACATCCGCATCAGCCACCGCTTCGGCGACCTGCTGGGCGATGCCGGTGGGTGGCGAACGTTTTACGGACTTGAAAATGCCACCGACATCCTGATCGGGGGCGAATACGGCATCACCGACCAACTGACCGCCGGCCTATCGCGCTCGAAAGGCGCCGGGGATCTGCGCCAGCTGGTCAACGGCCTGGTCAAATACCGGCTCGTCCGCCAATCGGTCGAACGCTCCGCCCTGACGATCACGGCGGTGGTCACCACCTCCTTCTCCACGATGGAAAAGGACCCGACCTCGGAAGGCCTGAACAGCTTCCCGGAGTTCGCTCACCGGCTCGTGTATTCCGGACACATCCTGGCCGGCAGCAAGATCTCCAAAGACTTTTCCCTGCAACTGGGCGCGGGCTATACCCATCGCAATCTCGTCAAAGACCTCGAGATCAACGGCATCTTTACCGTCAACCTGGCCTCTCGCATCCAGATCACCAAGGTACTGGGGCTCCTCCTCGACGCCACCGTGCCGCTCAACGGTCAGCAAAGTCCCTTCCTCGAATCGGAGCCCGGTTTTCAGAATTTCTATCCCATGGTCGGCATCGGCTTTGAATTCGATACGGGCGGCCACGTTTTCCAGGTCAACCTGACCAACTCCACCGGTATCGTCGAAACCGACTACATTCCCTATACCAACAGCAACTGGTTCGACGGGCAGTTCCGCCTGGGCTTCACCATTTCGCGAACGTTCAACCTCTAACCGGGCCCAAAAAATCCGATATGCGATCCAAGATCCCCTACCTGCTCACCCTGTTATTCGGCGCCGTGCTGCTAACCGGCCTGAATTGGCCCAAAGCGCCTGCCATTGTCGCCGAGAACGACCTGGCGGACGTGCTGCTGCGCCTGGGCGACACCCCCCTACCCCACCAGCCCGAACTGACCATGCCGGGCGTATCGGCCGATCGGGGCCGTGAATTGGTGCTCCGGGGCATCACCGAACAGCCGAAAGGCGGACTCACTTCCAAACAGAGCAAACACTTCGTATGCACCAGCTGCCATAATATCCAGCGCGAAGACCCCGATCTGAGCGTGGCCGATCCGCAGGCACGGCTCGAATACGCGCTCGAGAACGGCTTACCTTACCTCCAGGGTACGACGCTCTACGGAGCCGTCAACCGCACGAACTTTTACAATGGCGATTACGAAAAGAAATACGGCGAGCTTGTGGTCAAGGCCCGCAACAGCCTGCGCGAAGCCATCCAACTCTGTGCGATCGAGTGCTCGCAGGGCCGCCGCCTCAAACCCTGGGAACTGGAGTCGGTGCTGGCCTTTCTGTGGACGATCGACCTCAAACTTTCCGACCTGCAACTGACCGACGCCGATCTGCGACAGTTGAACGAGGCCGTGGAAGACCCTGCCAAAGCGCCGGCCATGATCCGCAAACTCAAGTCGCTCTACCTCCCCGGCTCGCCCGCCACCTTCGCCGAACCGCCGGCCGACCGCCGGCAAGGGTATGCCGGGATCGAAGCGGGCGATCCAAAGAACGGCCGCTGGATCTACGAGCTGAGCTGCAAGCATTGCCATGAAGCAAGACGCTATTCCTTTTTCGCGCTGGACGACTCTCCCACTACCTTCCGTTATCTGAAAAAACATTTTCCGAAGTACACTCGTTATTCGGTGTACCAGGTAGGCCGTTACGGCACTTCTCCCCTCCCGGGAAAGCATGCCTATATGCCCAACTACACCCTGGAAAAACTAAGCGATCAACAACTGGAGGACCTGCGGGCCTATATCGAAGAAGGGGCCCGCTAGCTTACTCCTTCACCAATTCCCGAATATGCGTTTCCCCCTGCTTCTCTGCTCGTGCCTGTTACTGCAAGTTGCTCTGCTACAGGCCCAAAAGCACCTGGAGGGTCCGTGGGAAGGGGTCTTGATCGATCAGGGTCGCGAATACAAAGTGGAGTTGCAACTACGCAAGGAAGGCCGCCGGCTCACCGCTCAGACCTATCTCTACCTCTCCGATACGACGGTCATCGCCATGGAGGCCAACGGTATCTGGCACGACGACCGTTCGCTCAATCTCTATGAGAACAACTGGCTTCCCTCCGAAGCCGGGCAGGCCGAGCCCCCGCTTTCCAGGACCTACCAGCTGCTGTACCGCCGCAGTTTCGGAGAATTCTTTTTGGAAGGCTGGTGGCAGGAACAAGGAAAACGCTACAACGATCCGCAGCGACGCCTCGGAAGGATCTATCTCAAACCGGTGTTGCCGACAAAGGCCTAGATCCGAAGCGCCGCACCCTCAGCCCAGTTCCCACCCATAGCGCTCCCAATCTGCGGCCCGGTCGATATCCGACAGGCGGGGCAACAGGAAGGCCTCCTGCCCCAGGGCCGCGACGCGCTGGAGGGTCTGTTCCAGCACGCTCTCAGTGCTCCAGGAAATGTCGTGGAACAGGGAGGGTTCCGGCCGATGCAAGCCGAGCAGGTAGTACCCTCCATCTTGGGCCGGACCGAGCACGACGGGAAACTCTTCGAGCCGGGCAAAGGCCTCCTCTACGATCGATGCCTGTAGCTGCGGACAATCGCTGCCGATGATCACCGCCCGCTCATGTCGCTCCAATACCTGCACGAAGGCCCGGTACATCCGCTCTCCCAGATCGGCGCCCTTTTGTAAACGCTTATCGAAACCGGAGGCCGGCCAGTCGTCGGACTCGGGCACATATTCGCTGTAGAACAGAAATCGCTCTGCCGATACCGACAGAGCGACTTCGCGGGTATGCGCGAGCAGGGCCCGGTAGATCTGCAAGGCTTTATCGTCGCCCAGGTCGCGGGCCAGACGGGTCTTGACCTTGCCCTTCTCAGGATTTTTGATGAAAATGAGCAGCGCGGGTGCGTTCACGAAGAGTCGGATTTTTTCCGGTCGCCCGGACTAGTCGTTGCCGGTGTAGAGTTCCTCTTCTTCGACCACCCGGACGGTCTGACCTTCTTCGAGTTTACGAGAGACGGTGGCGTAGGGGCCCGTCACAACCCGATCGCCGACCGACAGGCCTTCGAGCACCTGAATGTAGGTATCGTCTTGAATGCCGGTCCGCACTTCCACCAGACGTACCGTATCGCTCTCGACGACGAAGACCACTTCTTTGACCTGGTCGTCGAAACCGCCCGTACCGGACTCATTGCGCACCTGCCGGGCTTCGGCGGCGTCTTTATCTTTATCTTTGTCTTTATCCTCTTCCTCGATCTCCCGGGTCGTGACGGCCTGGATGGGAATGCTCAAGGCCTCTTCGACCGTTTCCGTATTGATCTCGACCGAGGCCGACATGCCTGGCCGGAAGGGATAGGGTTTGGCCGGCGAGACCAGATCGGCATAAGAAGCCGGATCGATATCGATGGTCACCACGAAGTTGGTGACCTGATCGGTGGTTAGCGAGGTCACGCTACCGGTCGTATTGGCCGAATTGGCGATCTGGCTGACCCGCCCTTTGAAATTGCGGTCGACATAGGCGTCGACCTCGATGTCGACCACATCGCCGACGGCGACCCTGGGAATATCGTTTTCACTAACCTCCACCTGTACTTCCATCGCGTTCAGGTTGGCGATGCGCATCATCTCCGTACCCGTCATCTGGATGGTACCGACCACGCGTTCGCCCTTTTCGACGTTGAGCTTGGAGACGATCCCGCTAACGGGTGAATAGATGGTGGTTCGCCGCAGGCTGGTACGCAGTTCCTTGAGCGTGGCCTCCGAACTTTCTACGGAATACCTGGCCGCTTCCGCGCTTTGTTTTGCCGCCCGGATACTGGCCTCGGCCGAACGCAGATTCGCTTCCAGGCCTTCGAGATTGGCCTTGGAGGTTTCGAAGTCGGCATCCGAGATCACTCCTTCCTTGTGCAACTGCTCGTTGCGGCGATGGATGTCGCGGGTGTTGGCCAATTGAGCCTGGATCTGTTCCTTCTGAGCGGTGAGGTTCTCGATCTGTGCCTTGGAATTGGCCTGCTGGGCCTTGGCCGAGTTGACGCTGGCCATGCCCCGTTCGACCTGCGACTGGTAGGCATCCGGATCGATCTTGGCCAGGATCTGACCCGCTACGACCGAATCGCCTTCTTCGACGTAGAGCTCGACGATCTCACCGGACACGTCGGAGCTGATCTTGACTTCCGTCACGGGAAACACCTTGCCGCTGGCGGCCACCGTTTCGCGGATCGTGCGGGCCTCGGCGGTTTCCACGCTCACCTTTTCGCCTTCCGGGCGGGATTTTCCTTTCCACACGGCCAGCGCGATCAACAGGACCACCGCACCGCCCAACACGTAGATCAGGGTATTATTTCTCTTTTTCTTTGTCATGGTTGATAGGCTTTAATCAATCAATTTTCAGTGGGCGTCCCTGGTAGAAATCGACGATCTTCAGGTTGAACAAGTACTGAAAGCGGGCGCGGGTCACTTCGATCTCGGCGGCATCGCGATTGGTTTTGGCCGTGGTGAGTTCGAAGGTATTGATCGCGCCCAGATCGTAGCGCTTCTGGGCATTGTCGTAGGCCATCGAGGCCGCTTCAAACGACTTCTCGGCGGCCACGTAGGCGCGCCTGGCAGCCTTGGCGGCGGTCACGGCATTCAGCACGTCGGACTGCAACCGCTGCTTGGCCTGATCGCTGGCGATCTTGGCCGACAAGGCTGATACCCGGGCCTGCTGCACGGCGATGCTATTGCGGGAGGCATTATAGATCGGTACGCTCAACTGAAGCCCCACCGACTGGCCGAAGTTATTGTCGAGCTGCGTCCAGTAATCGGCCCGGGTGAAGGGCTCGTTCGGATCGAGAATGGGTTCTTCGACCTCCAGCCCAAAGGTGGCGATGGAGCCATCGGGCAGGCGAATGTTCTGGTCGATATAGTACACATCGGTACCGATGACCACCGGCTGCGTCTTGAAGCTCGACCAACTGGTCGAAAGAGAGCCCCCGATGGAGAGCGTCGGCAACCCATTGGTCTGCGTGATGCTGATGCGCTTTTCGGCGCTGGCCTGGCGCAACTCGTTGGCGCGGATCTGGGGTTGCGTGCCAAGGGCCGCGGAATAGACCTCATCGGAGCGGAACTGATCCGGGTTGGCATCGGCAGGCAGAACGATCTCGGGCTTCTCGATCCGGAAGGGCTGGGTAGGCTTCAGCTCGAGTAGTTGCAGCAGGATCAGGTAGTTGGTTTGTACGGAGTTCTCGGCCTGCACGACGTTCTGTTCGTTCAAGGCGATCTGGGCGAGTACATCCAGCCGATCGTTGGCCGGCAAAGTGCCGGCACGGATGAGCTTGTCGGTTTGATCGAGTTGGGCCTGGCTTTGCTCGAGTTGCTTGCTCGCGTTTTCGAGCTGTTCTTCGGCCAACAGGATCGCCAGATAGGTGCTGGTGATATTGAGGGCCAGGTCGTTAAAGGTCGCGTCGGCCTCCAGTTTAGTGGCATCGAGGTCGAGCTTGCTCTGCGCGACCGCATGATGGATACCACCGGCATTGAACAGCTGCAAGCCCCCGTTGATGGAGAAGCTGTTATACCAGATCGTTTGGCTTTCAAAGGTATTGGTCGTCGGGTCGATCGTCCGACCGAATTGAGCGCCGGCGCCGGCATTGCCGTTAATGTTCGGCAGGCGGGAAAGCTGGTTCAGCTTGACGTTCAGTTCGGCCGAACGGATGGAGTTTTCGGCCTGCTTCATCGTCAGGCTGTTCTCCCGGGCAAAGTCGATGCAGCGCTGCAGCGACCAGGCTTCCTGAGCCCGGGCCAGGCCGGCAACCAAGACGACCAGACTTGCAATAAGCGTGATTTTTCGTAGCATGATCTACTGAGATTAGTGATGGCTTGGATGGTTCACAATAGTAAAGAGGTCCATGGGGATGGACCAAAAAATTATATCAAAAGTTGCTTATTATGGATGAAAAGAAGGAATTGTCGGAAAAGGCAACTTATTGACGGGAGCTGAAGCTGTGATAGGCGACCAGGCGGTCGTACCGTTCGCCGAAAGGACGGTAGTAAATGAGGATGGCGTATTCGTTTTCGGTCTCGTACCAATTCCCTTCGGTATCGTCGATCGATGGGGGGCCGCCGTCGCGGGGCGCCACGGCGTAGTAATAGTCGTAATAGCCCTGCTTGAGGAACAGATCGGCCACATAGCCGTTGACGCGATCGTTGTACACCATTTGATTCTCGGGCTTCAACTGCCAGTCGGTGAACGCTCCGAACACAAATACGTCGGCATCGTCGTATTCCGTCGGGCTGTACAGAGTAAAAAGCACGCTGGCGTAATCGGACTGCAGTTCGGGATCGCTGCCATCCTGCGTTTCGACGAAGTACCGACCGTCGAGGTCCTGGTACTCGAAATAGGGTTGAAGCACCCGTTTATCGTCTTTGTACAGCGTGATATCGATCCCGTCGGGATACGACTCGACGTTGGCCACCTCCGGAGAGGGATATCGGAAGGAGCGCAAGTCGACCGGGCGGAATTCCTTGCCGGCGGGAAAAACGACCTTGTCCTGATAGTCGAAACTCAATTCCTCTCCGCGAACGAACAAGGGCTTGAGGTTTTTCACGGCATTGTCCCAACGGCCGTTCTGCAGGATGAAGGCCGAAACCTCGAGCCGGGGATTGCGCACGTCGATGCCCGGATGGGCCACCTGGAAGTCGATCTCCTGATGGGTGTTCGACTTGCTGACCACGCTCGGCCGCACCAGTCGCGCGGCGACCTGCATGATATTCTCGACCACTACAAAGCGGCGGGTGATCACCGGAAAACGCTCGTCTTCGTCGTCGAACACATGCAACAGGTAGTTCCCCGATTTCGTGGGGCGCATATCGTTGTTGGGCAGCGCCATGAAAAAATGGGTATAGGGCGTGGTCGTGTTGAAGGAAAACTCGTAGGTATCGATGGTCTCTTCCTCAAAACCGTTGAGGTATTCGGTCGGAGCGAGGTTGGAGGGCGTCCAGTCGGCATTGCAATGCACCAGGGTGTAGGTGTATGTATGTACCTCGTCCTGAAAGTCGTCGAAGGAGAAGTACAACTGCGCGTTGGAGAACAGTTCGATGGCGGGAAAACCCACGATCAAACTTCCGGGGTGAAATCTGACCGTCTTGATGTGATCGACGTACACGTAGTCGTAGTTGCGCAAATTCAGATCTTGCGGCGGCCGGGCCGATAGTTGGACCAGTGCGCCGGCAAGTAGTATTATAGTCGAAAAATGTTTCATCGTATCTAGTCGTACT
>JAGQXA010000078.1 GCA_020436865.1 Saprospiraceae bacterium
C
Organism: Saprospiraceae bacterium; assembly: GCA_020436865.1. Classification (GTDB taxonomy): domain Bacteria; phylum Bacteroidota; class Bacteroidia; order Chitinophagales; family Saprospiraceae; genus JAGQXA01. The sequence continues at coordinate 2 of JAGQXA010000078.1, forward strand.
TATTTTTCCAATTGGCAAAATTTCTTCCGATAATTCGCGTCCGGATTTCGCGCAAACTGTCGTTGCGTAGGTTCGGCGAATTTTCGAATTAAGTGATCCGATCAGTATACTGATCCGATCACTAGGGCTGGAGGGGCTCGAAATGGGCGGTGAAATGCCGCAAGAAGGCCGGCTCGCGGGTAATGCGGTAGCCCCTCACTTTCTCCCGGTTTTCCAGCAATTCTCCGAATGCTTCGATGACGTAGTCCATGTGGCTTTGAGTGTACACGCGCCGCGGGATGGCCAGGCGGACCAGCTCCATTTTGGCGGGAACGAATTCGCCGTTCTCATCGTATTTGCCGAACATGACGGAGCCGATCTCGCAGCAGCGGATGCCGGCGATCTTGTACAGTTCGCAGACCATGGCCTGGCCCGGGAACTGTTCCGGCGGAATGTGCGGGTAGAAGGTCTTGGCATCGAGGTACACGGCATGTCCTCCGACCGGCCGGATCATCGGCACGCCCAATTCGAATATCTTGTCTCCCAGGTAGGTGGTGCTCTTGATTCGGTACTCGAGATAATGCGGGTCGAATACCTCCTGCAAACCGATGGCGATGGCTTCCATGTCGCGCCCCGACAGGCCGCCGTAGGTGGCAAAGCCTTCGGTGATAATGAGCACGGTGCGGCACTGCACGGCCAGTTCTTCGTCTTTCAGCGCGAGGAAGCCGCCCATATTGACGATGGCGTCTTTCTTGGCGCTCATGATGCAGCCCTCGGCGAGCGAGAACATCTCCTGTGCGATCTCTTTGTACGTCTTTTCGCCATAGCCTTCTTCCCGTTCGCGGATGAAGTAGGCGTTCTCGGCGATGCGGCAACAGTCGAGGATGTACCGCAATCCATATTTTCGACACAGCTCGCCTACGGCACGGGCGTTGGCCATGCTGACCGGTTGGCCGCCCCCGCTGTTGTTGGTGACGGTCAGAATGACGGCGCCGATATTTTGCGCGCCGTACTGTTGGATGGCCGCCTCCATCTTCACGAGGTCCATATTGCCCTTGAACGGATGGTATTCGTTGGGGTGAAGACCCACCTCGGTCGGGCAATCGATCGCCTTGGCGCCCGAGTACTCGATGTTGGCCCGGGTGGTGTCGAAATGGGTGTTGGAAATAAAGACCTTGCCCGGCCCACCGAGCCGGCTGTACAGCAGGTGCTCGGCGGCACGGCCCTGGTGGGTCGGCATGATATAGGGATAGCCGGTGAGGTCGTGGATCACGGCCTCCATGCGATCCCAGCTGACGGCTCCGGCATAGCTTTCGTCGCCGCGCATGATGCCCGCCCACTGTTCGGAACTCATGGCGGCCGTGCCGCTATCGGTCAGCAGGTCGATGATCACCTGGCCGGATTTTAGCAGGAAGGGGTTGTAATGGGCTTTTTTCAGAAAGGCGAACCGCTCTTCCTCGCTGGCCAGGTAGATCTGTTCGACGACTTTGATCCGGAAGGGTTCGATCGTGACTTTTTCGTGCATGGGTCTTATTCGTTTTGATTAGGGTGAAATGGCGGCTGCAAGCTAGGAATAAATGGGAAGGCTCCGGATGATGAAAATCACCTTGGCATAGCGGGCGGATGGCGCACTCTAAAATCTTTTAAGCAATTGTCGCCGAATAGTAGTACCTTTGCGCCTCCTTTTTACCTGCGATCGGCGGAAGCGGCCGCCAAAAGTGGATCTGGCCGCATTTTCCAGCTGTCGTTCAATTAAGTCTATGAATTATTTTGCAGAGCTGGGCCTGTCTCAGCCCGTCGTCGAGGCCGTTAACGACCTCGGATTTGTCACCCCTACGCTCATCCAATCGCAAGCCATCCCCAAACTCCTGGCCGACGATACCGACCTGGTCGGACTGGCGCAAACCGGAACCGGTAAAACGGCGGCCTTCGGGCTGCCATTGATCCATCTGGTCGAACCGGCCGAATCCTTTACGCAGGCCCTGGTCTTGGCGCCTACGCGCGAACTGTGCCTGCAGATCACCAACGAACTTTCGCAGTTCGCGAAGTATCGCAAGCAGTTGCGCATTTTGCCGGTCTATGGCGGCGCCGACATTGAAAAGCAGATCCGCGCCGTGCGCAAAGGCGTACATATCATCGTGGCTACGCCCGGCCGCCTGCGCGACCTGATGCGCCGCAAAGTGGTCGACCTCCGGCAGATCGACTACGTCGTGCTCGACGAGGCCGACGAAATGCTCAACATGGGCTTCAAGGAAGAGATCGACGACATCCTCAGCTCTACCTCCGACGAAAAGCTCACCTGGCTGTTCTCGGCAACGATGCCGGAAGAGGTGCGTCGCATCGCCCGCGACTATATGACCGAGCCGCTGGAATTGCGGGCCGGTAGCCCGCAGGAGGCGCATGCCGACATCGATCATCGCTTCGTCGTGACCCGCCCGAAAGAGCGTCCGGGAGTGTTGAAACAATTTCTCGACGCCGACCCCAATATCTTTGCCCTGGTCTTTACCCGTACGCGGAAAGACGCCCAAGACCTCGCCGACGAACTCACGCGCGAGGGCTACTCGGCCGACGCCATTCACGGCGACCTCAACCAGCGGCAACGCGATCGCGTCATGGACCAGTTTCGCTCGCGACGCCTGAAGGTGTTGGTGGCCACCGATGTGGCGGCCCGCGGTATCGACGTGCAGGACATCACCCATGTCTTCCATTTCAATATCCCCGACGATCTGGCCTTTTACACGCACCGCAGCGGCCGTACCGGCCGGGCCGGAAGCAAAGGCCAGTCGATCGTGCTGGTACACCCCAACGACCGCACCGTTCTCCGGCAACTCGAGAAGAAGCAAAAACTGCGATTCGAACCGATCGAAGCGCCCAGCGGCGAGGAAGCCCTGCGCCGGCAAATGATCGCACACATTCGCGGTTTGCGGAAATTGGAGGTCAACGGCGAACTCGAGCCCTATATGCCCGAACTCCTGGCCGAACTGGAAGACCTCTCGCGGGCCGATCTGGTCAAGCGCGTCGCTGCCAGCGCTCTGGGCGATCGCCTCGACCTGCTTCGCCGCCAGCACCATTCTCCGGAAAAGGGGAATAAGGTCAAACGCGATCCATCCGTGAAGTGGGTGCGGCAGTTTGTCAACATCGGCAAGATGGACGTCGCAGACAAGGGCGCCTTCCTATCGCTGATCTGCGACCATTCCGGCCTTCCCGGCAGTGCGATCGGACGGATCGACCTCCAGGATAAACATAGCTACTTTGAAGTCGACGAACAATATCGCCGCCAACTGGCCGAGCAATTCAACGACTCCTATCTCGATGGCCGCCAGATCCGCGTGAATGCGGCAGACCTCGGAAAGAAGAAGGTGGGAAAGGGCTTTAAGAAGGAAAAGAAGAAACAGTTCGGGAAGAAATAGATTTCAGTTGGCAGTTGGCAGTTTCCAGATCCCGACGGAACGAAAACCAGGCTGGCGGGTTGATTAAGGTAGGAGCCTTTTCCTAATTACCCCTCAACCCGCCCGACATGCCTGCCCCCTCAAACCTGCCAGCTCCGTCGGAGAACTCTCTCAAGATCGCCATGGTCATGGATGCTTACGACGACTCCCGCAACGGCGTCGTGATCTCCACCCGGCGCTTTGCTCACTTCTTGCGCGAACGAGGCCATGAAGTGTACTTCCTCACCACCGGAAAGTCGGAGCCCCCTTACAAGATCTCCTTGCCGCCCTTTTACGTGCCCTTTGTGCGCAAAACGATGCAGCGGTTGAAAACGCCGATGGCCTGGCCGGTGGCCGAACAAATGCTCCCGGTACTGGAGACCGTCGATATCGTGCATGTGCATTTCCCGTTCTGGCTGGGGCGAACGGCTATCAATTATGCCCGCCGCCTGGGCAAACCGACCGTGGCGACCTTCCACATTCAAGCCGAGAATATGCTTTTTAACGCCCATATCCATGCACAATGGGCGATCAGCTTGTTCTACCGCATCCTCCTCAAAAAGATCTACAACGCGGTCGATCTGGTGGTCTGTCCGACGCCCTTTTCCCAACAAGAATTGCTCCACTACGGGCTCACGAGCCCGTCGGTGGTTATTTCCAACGGCACGCCCCCGGAATATCGCCCGATGGAGGTCGACCGGCCGGATAAGTGGCGGGATCACTTCCTTCTGCTGACGGTCGGCCGGCTGGCAGAGGAGAAAATGCACCGTACGATCATCGAGGCCATAGCCCGCTCGCGTTATGCCGCACGCATTCAGCTGGTCATCCTGGGAGAGGGACCCTTGCGGGAAACGCTGGAAGAAGCCGGCGCCGCCTTGCCGAATCCGCCGCTCATCGAGGTCTTGCCTCCGGAAGCGCTGATCCCTTACTACAACATGGCCGACCTGTACGTGCATGCCGCCGAGATCGAGATCGAGGGGATGTCGGCCCTGGAGGCGATCTCCTGCGGACTGCCGCTGCTGGCTTCCGATTCGCCGCGCAGTAATCCGCGTTTTCTCACGCTCGACGAGCGTTTCCGCTTCGCCAACGGCGATGCCGCGCACTTGTCGGAACGCCTGGACTACTGGATCGAGCGGCCGGAAGCGCTACGCGCGCAGCGGCAAAAGTACCTTCGCTTGTCGCGGCAATACTCGATCGACCGCTCGGTAGAGCAACTGGAACGGGCCTACCGACAACTGGCGGGCGCGGCGGCGCCGGTCGGCTGATCACAGTGGCTCGAAGCGCGCCTGGAAAAACCGCAGGTAGGTCGGCTCGTACACCATTTTCAATCCCTTCGTAGTGTTCCGTTGTTCGTACACTTCGCGAACAGACTCCGCCACGACGTCCATATGCGCCTCGGTGTAAACCCGCCGCGGGATGGTCAGTCGCGTCAGTTCCAGCTTGGGATAGCGATGTTCGCCGGTTTTCGGGTCGCGGCCGGCACTCACCACTCCCCGTTCCATCGAGCGGATCCCCGAGTCGAGGTAAAGTTGGGCGGCCAGCATTTGGGCGGGAAATTGATCCTGCGGCAGATGCGGGTAGAAGCGCTTGGCGTCGAGGAAAATCGCGTGCCCTCCGACCGGGCGCACGATGGGGATATCCCAGTCGATGAGCAATTGCCCCAGGTAGAGCACCTGGCCGATGCGCGAGCGGATGTGGTCGTCCTGTACCGATTCGCGGATGCCGATGGCCATGGCTTCCATATCGCGTCCGGCCAGTCCACCGTAGGTGTGGAGGCCCTCGTAGATGACCACGCGGTTGCGCAGCTCTTCGAACAGCTGCTGGTCGCGCACGGCCACCCAGCCGCCGATGTTGACGAGGTGGTCTTTCTTGCCGCTCATCCAGGCGCCGTCGGAATAGCTACAGAATTCCTTGAGGATCCCGGCGATCGGTTTGTCGCGGTACCCTTCCTCGCTCTGCTGGATGAAAAAGCTGTTTTCGACCAGTCGGGTGGCGTCGAGGTAGAGTTTTACCCCATAGCGGTCGCA
>JAGQXA010000544.1 GCA_020436865.1 Saprospiraceae bacterium
AAGACATCATCATCGACAACAGCCAGGCCCTGGAAATGGCCAACGTGTACACCAACATCCTCAACGGCACGATGGACGCCTACAGTTCCATCATTTCCAACAACCTCAACGTGGTCATTCAGCGCCTGACCCTGATCACGATCATCCTGATGGTGCCCACCCTGGTGGCCAGTATCTACGGGATGAACGTGCCGCTTCCCTTCGAAAAGTCGAACTACTCTTTCTATTTCCTCCTCATCGCGGCGGGCTTGATCAGCTTGCTGCTGGCGTGGTATTTTCAGCGGAAGAAACTGTTTTAGGAACAGTAGAAAGATAAAAGTAGAAAGATGAAAGAAGTCCGGTCGGATCGCTGCAAGCGATCCGGCCAGTATCGTAGGACTTTCCCTTATTCGATCGACATCCCCAGGTCGAGGCTGAACAAGACCGCCTTCAGCCCGGTGCTGCGCCGGTAGTAGGCCGAGCGCAGGGCCAGGTATTTCAGCAGGAACAACTTGTTGCCCTTGGCCACCTTGGCCCGGGCCAGTCCGTAAGGCGGGGCGTATTTCAGCCCCAGGCCGAATTTATGGCTTTGCAAGGCCGACAGGTCATAGTCGGAAGTGTAGAAAGTCTCCGCCGACGTGTGCTCGCCGTAGGGCGCGAAGTAATCGGCCGCCGTTTGAGTGTGGTAGCGGTAGAAGGGATATACGGTAAAGACGGGTCCGAGCTTGACCGGGAGTTCGATCTCGGCCGTGTGGGCCGTGATCCCGAAATCGTCGCGATAGTAGCGATAGTAGCTCCGGACGATCAGCCCGTCGAACGGGAAGTAGTTAAGACGGATCGCCAGCGGGATCTTCAGACGATGGTCGGGCAGCCGCTCGATGTCGAGGCCGGCCCCTTCCTGGAAGTACACCCGGTGGAAGGGCGTGGAAAGCAGGCCTCGCATATAGATCAACTCTCCCGACAGGGCCAGTTGCAGGCGCTGGCTCAGCACTTGCGAATAAACGGCCTGCGCATTGAACGACTGCCGGTTTGCCGTAGGCAGGCTGACCTGATTCCGCAGTTCGATTGGGTAGATGAGGTCCCAGCGATCGAGGAAGGCCTGACCGCTGAGGCTGATCTCCGAATTGCCCTCGTTCCACTCCTTGGTGTAGGAGAGTCGAGTGGAAAAAGAGGTGTAGTCGTATTCGGTGGAGAAGCCCAGTCCGATGCCGTAGGTTTCACCTTTGCTTAGGTTCTTACGGGTGAACAGGGCGTTGGCGTAGGTACGCATATCGCCGCTGGAAGCCGACGACATATGATTGTCGATGCGGTCGGTCGAGGCAGAGGAATACTGATCGACTCCCAGGCTGATATTGAGCGCATGGAAGGTGTCGATGGGAATGTTCACGACCAGCAGTCCGGCGATATCGTGCAATTGCTCGGTGCCGATGCCGCCGGTCACGGCTGCATGGTCGCCGTCTTGCTGGTAATAGCTGAACAGGAAATCGGCCTCGATCTTCGAATCGTTCCCTTTCATTTGATAGGGCTCCTGGGCCCCGATATGGCCGGTCGCCAGGCAGAGCAAGGCGAATATAAGCGGACGTACTTTCATGGGTAATAGGCTTGTCGGTTAGTTGCAGCCGCAGCCGCCGCCCACCTTGCCGCCATTGGCGCCGGCGGCTCCTTCGCGGTAGGCTTCAAAATTGATCTCGAAGGTTTCCCCTTTCTTCGCCGACAGGGCCATGTCGCTGTCGTTGAGATACATTTTCTGGTAGGCCTTGACGGACACGCAGCCGCTCGCTAGCCACAGCAGGGCCGAGCCGGCCAAGACCTTGCACAAAGTCTTCATTTGTAATAGTTTAGTTGCAGGTGATCGGAAGTGAGCACTTCGTTGTGGTCGTCGACGATGAGGCACTCGACGCCCTGCAATTGGTTGATCAGGTTCATTCCGTTCTCCGGCCCCAGTACAAAAACGGAGGTGGCCAGGGCGTCGGACAGTTCGGCATCCGGGCAAACGATGGTCACGCTCTTCGTGCCGGTGGTCGGATAGCCGGTACGCGGATCGACGATATGAGCGTAGCGCTGCCCGTCGATAAAGGCGAATTTTTCATAATCGCCCGAGGTGACGACGGCCAGGTCGTTGACCTGCAGCCAGGCCAGGGCCCGGTCGCGGTCGTTCGGATCGGCGATCTGGATGGTCCAGCCGCCCGGCTGCGCACTGTCGCCCCAGGCGATCAGGTCGCCGCCGGCATTGACTACACCGCCCTTAAGACCAGTCACTTTTGACATGACGGCCTTGGCCCGGTTGGCGGCGTAGCCTTTGCCTATTGCTCCAAAACCTATGCGCATGCCGGGGTTACGCAGAAAAACGGTATTCTTGTCGGCATCGAGTTCGATGTCTTGCCAGTTGATCAAAGCGGCGGCCTCCGCTACCCGCCCGGCCGGAGGCATGGCGTGTTCGCCTCCGTCGAAGGTCCAGATCCGCTCCATCGAGGCGAAGGAGATGTCGAAGGCCCCTTGCGTGAGCTTCGACACCTTTTTGGCCCGGTAGATGAGGTCGAACAGTTCGCGGTCGACCTTTACCGGGGCGATGCCCGCCTGGCGATTGATCGCCGAGGTTTGGGATTGGCTGTCCCAGGAAGAGATCAGCCGCTCGATGCGTTCGACTTCGGCGATGCCTGCCCGGATGGCTTCCCAGGCGGTCGCTTCGTTTTTCGCCACGGCGGTGAATTCGAAGCGGCTGCCCATGAGTTTGACGATCTTCTTCGGGCTGCTGTAGCCCTGGGCCCCAGCCAACAGAGGAAGCAGCAGGCCGCACGCGATCAGGATGGCGCGATTCATGCGATGCAGATTTGTCGGGAGATCAGGGATTCAACTCGGCGATGGCCTCCAGTTCGTGAATGAATGCTTCCGGCGTCTGGTGGTGGAAGGCCGGTTCGGCCAGTAGGTGTTCCTGAGGATCGAGCAAAACGATCTTGGGGAAGGCGCCCCCGCGGTTGTAGCGTTCGGCCAGGGCTTCGTTGTGGGCTTTTTGCTCGGCCGGCAACTGGTTCTTCTTGCGGGCGGGAAAATCGAGGTAAAGGATCACCAGATGCTCTGCAGCGTAGGCTTCGAAGGCCGACGAGAGCAAGACCTCCTTCTTGAACTCCATGCAGGGATGGCACCAGTCGGAACCGGCAAAGACCATCAGGATCTCCGCATTTTGATCGAGTGCAAGTGATTTGGCTTCGGCGAGGTCGGTAGTCCAGTTGGAAGGATGGCCCTCCTGGGCCTTCAGCGCCGGCCCCAGGCAAAGCAGGAGCAGGCAAAACAGCGGGGATCTGAGCATGGACAATTCGTTTTTGGTTGTTTATAGCCTGTACGATCAGAGGCTTGCCGAAGGTTGCCTGGGGCCACTAAAAAAGATCAGAAGCGATATTGCACACCTACTTGAACGGCCGCCTGGCGTGCCGGCGAGCCATGCTCCAGTTTTTCTTCGAGATTGAACAACAACCTGCCCTCCAGCATGGCCGCCCAGTGGTCGGCGAGCCGGTATTCCAGGCCGCCGGAAGCCCGCAGCGCGTAGGCAGCCAGGTCGAGTCCGTTGAAGGTCTGATTGAGGTGGTATTCCCCGGAAGGATTCTTGAACTCGTAGCGGTAAGAGCGGCGGCCTACCCAGCGGTTCACCCAAGCCAGCCCGAGGTAGGGTCGCAGGTGTTTGTCGGGGCGGAAGGCGTATTCCAGGCCGACCGGCGCCTGCCACAACTGGACCTTGCTCGAGAACTCGTGGAGCTGGTCGTCGGGGTTGATCGGCGTGACCGGCGGATGGTCGTCTGGGTCGGGATCATCCCCCCGGTCGAGCGAAAGCGACAGCCATTCGGCGCCGAGCACCAGTCGAAGCTGCCGGCCGAACTCGATCCGTCCGTGCAGGCTCGTCTGCAGCCCGCTTTCCGGTTGATCGAGCGCAAAGGCGCCGCCGCTTTGAGCGCTGATCGAAAAGCCGCTGGGTACGGCATAATAGAGCGGATTGACCGTATGCCTTCCTTGTCCGGCGGTCGACAAAGTGGTATGGAGCAGCAGCGGCCGTACCGGATGATCCAGCGGCAGCCAATTGCCTCCCGGAAGTGGGCTCAGCGCTGTCGGGTAGGCGGAGGAAGCGGCCTCCGCGATCGCCCCTTCCGTTCCCGGGAGTTCCGGCGTCGGGTTGCCGCGAGCGATAGAGGAGGGATCCATGCCGGAGGGGTGTGGATCAGACGTCGGATCGATCGACCAAGGGCGATCGGTCGACCCGGCGCCGGCGATTCCGGAAATGCCGGATTGCCGGTCCGGGAAGTTGCTGCCGGGGGGAAGAAAAACAGGCTGCAGCAAAAATACCGTATCGGTGCGATAGACGA
>JAGQXA010000545.1 GCA_020436865.1 Saprospiraceae bacterium
ATCAGATCATTCACAAAATAAGCGCAAATGAAAAACATCGCATTCTTGCCCTTCCTGTTGCTGTGCTTTCTGGGAAGCACCCCTACGGCAACCGCACAAGCGGATTGGCCCGAACTAAAAACGTTTCACGGGGTTATGGCCCAAACCTTCCATCCGATGCAGGAGGGCGATTTCCAGCCGATCCGGCAACGCAGCGGAGAGATGGTCGCCAAGGCAAAAGCAGTTGCCAAGTCGGCCATTCCCGAAGCCTATGCCGGGAAAGAACTCGCCGGTGTCGTCAAGCAACTGGCCAAAGACAGTAAGGCCCTGGACAAACTGGTCAGGAAAAACGGAACCGACGAAGCGATCGGTCAGGCGCTGATGGACCTCCATGGCGTTTTCCACGAGATCATGGGCCTGTGCAGCGATCAGGAAGATCACTAGCGGAGTTTCCTATGCTCCGGTAGTGACCCTTTTCGGTACAACCTGTACCTTTACTCTTGAAAGGCCGCCTGCAAAGCGGGGTGTTCCCCTTGCAGGCGGCCTTGGCATTTTTCAGGAGAACCGCCAGTTTTATACAACGAAAACCATGGAAGCCCAGAAACTCATCGATCAGACCATAGCCTTTGTACAGACCACGCTGAGTGGCGCCGAGGCCGGCCACGATTGGGCGCACACCCGGCGCGTCTGGAAGAACGCCGAATTGATCGCCCGGCACGAAGCGGTGGATCCATTGGTAGTGGCCCTGGCGGCGCTGCTTCACGACATCGCAGACGCCAAATTTCACCAGGGCGACGAGGAGGTGGGGCCGCGAAAAGCCCGGGCCTTTCTGGAGTCCCTGCCGGTTGAAGCGACGATTGTCGACCATGTCGAACAGATCGTGCGGCATATCTCCTTCAAAGGCGGAAATTTCACCCGATCCTTTCACTCTCCCGAACTGGCCGTCGTGCAGGATGCCGACCGGCTAGACGCGATCGGCGCCATCGGTATCGCCCGGGCTTTTCATTACGGGGGCTATCGCAACCGCGAACTCCACAATCCCGATATCGCGCCCAACCTGAACATGAGCAAGGAAGAATACAAGAATAGCGCTGCCCCCACGATCAACCACTTCTATGAAAAACTGCTGCTGCTCAAAGATCGCATGAACACCCCCGCCGGCCGCCGCCTGGCCGAACAGCGACACCGCTACATGGAAGGATTTCTCGAACAGTTTCTGGAAGAATGGGACGGACGGAGATAGGGAGATTTTCTCATTTCCTAAAAGAGGAAGGGCCCGGATCATATGTACGATCCGAGCCCTTGAGTTCCTTCTCTCGCATTATTCCGCGGAGGGAGGATCAGTTTTTTGGGGAATAGTAGCTGGCGTAGGAAGATTTAGGGTTTTTGGTCCTTCCAGGGGTCGAGGCGGATTGCTCGCTCATGAACAGCAGGGCGCCCTCTTCTACCAGGTTGTATTCGTTTACCCCTTCCAGGTAGCTGTATACGATCAGCCGGGCGGGCGATTGGATCGTCAGCTTGGAATTAGAAGCGATCGTCAGGGAGTTGATCTCCACGATTCCTTCCTTGATGACCGGGGTGGAGAAGGTGGTGGTGGAAACGTCGGGGATGATCAGGTCCGAAAATTCGTTGGGCAGGCAGTTGGTGCTCCAGTTGCGGGGTTCGTTCCAATCGGATTCGCGGCCGGGGGTGCCCCCTTTCCAGGTGATGGCCTGTTGGGCGATCAGGGTCGTAGAGAAGAGTGCGAACAGGGTGATGAGTAAGGTTTTCATGATAAAGCTCTTTTAAGGGTTTTCGATTGATTCTACTGGCAAGATAGGCCGGGGTGTCGACTGAATGCAAGTGATTCCTATCCAATGGTCGGAGCTTTGTGCAAGCGGTTGAGCGGGAAGGAGCATTCCTTCGGATCAACCTTTCGATCAACGTATACCGGTACCGCGTGGGATTATCGGCTCGGTCATGAAAAAGCCGGGCAGGCAACCTTCGAGCCTGCACCGGCTTGTTGAAAACAAAAGATCAAAAACGATGCCCAGGACCTTCCTGAACACCATCTCTTCGGTCATTCCCGGCTCCGTTCGACCCTATTCATCCTTAGAGCCTGGTTGATAGGGGTGTTCCTTCAGCTCTACCAGCAGGAACTTTACGGGGCTTTCCCCGATGTTTTCAGGATAGTGGGGCCCCTCCGGACCTCCATATCCAGCCATTCCGGCTTTCAGGTCGAATATGACCGGGTCATTCTCCGGATAATAGACCTTCAACCGTCCGTCGGTCAAAGCGTAAAAAAAGTACGCCGGATGAGTGACCGGCGCCAGTTTTTCACCGGGAGGTACGGATACGATCACCGCTTGCAGGAGGGTGGTGTCGACCAATATTTCCCGGCCGTCTTTCGTGTCGAGCTGGCTCCAATCCTGGCCGGACAATTCGCACGCGAAAAGGGGCAGGAAGAGTGAAGCTGCGATTAGTTGGACCGTCATTCTCTTCATGGTTTGAATATTTAGAGGTAAGGAGGAAACTTGCCCGGTCGA
>JAGQXA010000546.1 GCA_020436865.1 Saprospiraceae bacterium
ACCGGACGCGAGCAGGCGGTCGTGGCGCCCAACGCATCGGCCAGTTCTTCGACGATGCCCCAGTTCGAGGGATCTTTCATGCCGCGGCCGGCCGACACGACCAATTCGGCCTCGGGCAGCGGAACGCGACCTTCGATGCGCTTTACTTCCACGGTGCGTACCCTTCCGGCCGGTAGGTCGACCGCGACCTGCTCGACCGTGGCCGCCTGGCCGACGGCTTCAGGCTGCAGGGAATTGCCCATCAGGGTCAGCACCTTGACCTTAGAATTCAACTCATAGGTGGCAATGGCCTTCCCGGAGAAGACCGACTTGCGCACGCGGAAGCCGCCCTCGTTGGTGGGTACGGCATTCACGCCGGTCACCGAGCCGGCTTCGAGGCGCGCCGCCAGGCGACCGGCCACTGACTTACCGGTCGAATTGTGGATCAGCACGATCACTTCGGCGCCGACCTGTCCGGCCACCGACGCGATCGCGGCCGCAAATACCTGGCTATCGACCTGTTCGAGCGCACTGTCGGACAACTGCAGCACCCTGGCAGCTCCGTACTTACCCAGTTCCTCGGCGCCGGTAGCATTGCCCATGACCAGGGCTACGCAATCGGTACCCAGCATCTGGGCGGTTCTATATCCGTAGGTTACCGCTTCGAAAGCGGCTTTCTTGAATTTTCCGGATTGACTTTCGGCAAAGACTAATACAGACATGGATGTTGTTTTATCTGGTAATGATGAACGGGGTCAGATGACCTTGGCTTCTTCGTGCAACAGGCGAACGAGTTCGTCCATTTGATCGGGCTCGACGAGCTTGACGGCCGATTTCTCCGCCGGTAGTTCGTACTCCACCAGCTTCACCGGATCGTCGACCGACACTGGCTGAACGACCTGCAGCGGTTTGCGCTTCGCCATCATGATGCCGCGCATGTTGGGAATACGCTGTTCGGCCAGGTCTTTCGCCGCGCTGAGCACAAAGGGCAGCTCGACTTCCTGGATCTCCGCCCCGCCCTCGATGTCGCGACGGATCGTCGCTTTGGTTCCGTTCATCTCCAGCTTGCTGGCATAGGAAATAAAAGGCAGTTCGAGCATCTCGGCCACCATCGCGCCCACTTCCGAGCCGTTGTAGTCGATCGTTTCCTTACCCAGGAAAACGGCGTCGAAATTCTGGGAACGAGCGTATTCGGCGATCTGCCGGGCCACAAAGTAGGCGCTCTGCGGTTCGGCATCGACCCGCACGGCCTCGTCGGCCCCGATGGCCAGTCCTTTGCGAATGACCGTGTCGTTAGCCGCCGTGCCGACATTGATGATGGTCACCGTGCTGCCGGGATTCGCTTCCGACAACTCCAGTGCCCGCACCAGGGCATACCACTCGTCGTACGGGTTCATGATAAACTGCACCCCGTCGGTGTTGAACTCAGTATTGCCGGCCGTAAAGGAGATCTTGGTGGTGGTGTCCGGCGTTTTACTGACGCAAACTAATAACTTCATTTCCGCTTGGTATTTTTGATCAGTGGATGGAAATCGACCGCTTTTGTGAAAGGCCCCGCAAAGATAAATAAAAGGGCAG
>JAGQXA010000547.1 GCA_020436865.1 Saprospiraceae bacterium
AACCGCACGCTCGACGACGCCCTCGTGCAGGAAGGTCTGCCGAGCCTGGGCATCCAGTCGGCTTCCCTGGCCCGGCCCAGCCTGCAGATACTCAAGCTGGTAACGGCCTTCCTCTGGGATCCGGTCGATCCCTACAAGGTGCTCGAGTTTGTGTCGCTGCCGGTCAAACCCCTGGCCGACGACCTGGCCACCCTGTTGGCCGGACAAATGGCGCGTACGCCCGGAATTCGCAGTGAGGAATGGACGCGCAACGTCTTCCGCTACTTCGATCAACTGAACGAACGCGCCGCCTACGATCGGTCGGTCGACCCACGAGCCGTGCGCGACCAGTACGAATTCTGGTTCGAACGCCAGCGTTATCCCGTCGATCAGACGGTGCCCAAGGAAGAGGTCAGCCGCATTTTTCGCTACCTGCAGCGCTGGGCCGTGCAGGCCTACGACGAGGACAATAGCCGCGGGGCATCCCTCCTGGTGCTCTCCGAGCAGGCCAAGCGAATCGGCGAGATCCTCGAAACCTTGCCCGAACCCGAGCTGACCCAACTCGAGTTGGAACGCATTGTCCGCACCATCTACGAACCCTCGCCGGTGGTCTTCCAGGAAGCCGAGCTCGGCCATTTGTCTTATGTATATCATCCCGGCGGACTTACCCGGTCGGTCGATCGCCTGCTGTGGTGGAACTTCGTGCAGAACGAACCGGTCTATTTCTTCTCTCGCTGGTACCGGCAAGAACTCGATCGCCTGCAGCAGGCCGACGCCTGCCCCGACCCTCCGCAACTGGCCAACGATCGCCTGCAGTGGTACCGCGCGCTGCCGTTCCTGCTGGCCCGCGAACAGGTCGTGCTGGTGATCCCGGAACAATTGTACGGGGAGAATACCAACCCCCATCCGTTGTTCGGCGATCTGGAAGCGGCCTTTTCGAATCCGGAGGAGATCACGCTAGACCTGGAACAGGCCTCGAAAGATGGTCCGCTCGCCCGCCTTTTCCAGTATCCCCCCCGGAAAGAATTGCCCTTCGTGCGGCTCGGACGCCCGCAGCCCTTTCTGCAGATCGACCGGCTCAAGCGCGTACAGCTACGACCCTACGAAACCTATAGTAGCCTCGAAACCCTATTCTACTACCCCTATCAATGGGTGTTCCGCTACCAGATCCGGTTGCGCAAGTCGTCCATCCTCAGCGTGGTCAAAGACGAAACCCTGATGGGCAATCTCGCCCACCGCTTTTTCCAACTGCTGCTTCGCGAAGATTTCTACGGCTGGGACAAGCCCGGATTGGAGCGTTGGACCCAAAGACAGGCCGCCGACCTGCTGGCCAGAGAGGGGGCCGTACTGCTGCTCTACGGCAAGGAACCCGAACGGGTGGCCTTCGTCAACCACCTGCAATACGCCGCCTGGAGCCTGGTGTCGCTCCTGCAGCAGAATGACTGGAAGGTCAGAGGTACCGAACTCGCACTGGAAGGAGCCTTCGACAATACCCCCTTGCGGGGCATTGCCGACCTGGTGCTCGAACGCACCGACGAGCTCGCCCTGGTCGATCTGAAGTGGCGCGGCGCCGGCTACCGCGAGCGGGTCATCAAGAATGAAGAAGACCTTCAGCTCGCCCTGTACGCCCGCCTGCTCGCGCCCGAGGGCGGCTGGATCCACACCGCTTATTTCATCATCAACCGGGGCAAGATGCTCGCCCGCAACAACCGCGCCTTTCAGTCGGTCATTCCGATCGCGCCCGAGAGCGATCCCGATGAGATCTACGACCGCATCTGGCGCCGCATGGAAACGACCTACCGCTGGCGCCGCCGGCAATTGGACGAAGGACAGATCGAGATCCGTTGCGCCCACACCCTGCCCGATCTCGACGAGGCCTATGCCGACCTGCCCCCGGAGTTCGACTGGATGGACTTGTTGGAAATGAAAACGGAAGATTCCCGCTTCGACGACTATCGCACGCTGATCAACCTGGTAGAATAGCCGCGAAGTGCAAAATCAAAGATTTTGCAGAGTGAGTTTGAGTGTGACAGGAGACTCAAAGTTTTCAACACTGCAAGACTTTGGGGCTTGCACTTAGCTCAGGAGGGCGTACAGCAACAGGAACAGAACCACGAAGAGGAGAAGTTTGCCGAGCCCCCACAAGGCCAGCGCGATCACCAGTACGCCCCCGATCACGAGTATCCAGGTGACGCCGGTCCAGGACGAGCGTTCATTTTTCTTACCTCTTCTGAATAGCCTGCTCTCGAGGCGTTCTTTGAGCCTCCGGCGGTGGGGCTCTGTCTCGAGCTGTCTTCCCTCCTCTTTGGAGGCTGGAGCGGCTTCCGGTCGCAAGGCATATACGGCCCGGGCCGGTTGCGACGCGGTGAACAGTAGTCCGACGAGGAGCAGATATGGCAGGAGTTTGTACAACATCGCCTAAGATCAGGAGCCGTCGATCATTCGCCGACCGGCGCCAGCCGAACCGTGATCCCGTCGAGCTCCGGTGTCAGGCGGATCTGGCAGCCCAGACGGGAATTTGCTTCGACAAAAAAGGCCTGATCGAGCATATCCTCTTCCTCTTCCGAGGGTTCGGGCAGATCGTGCACGGTCAGGACGTACATATGGCAGGAAGCGCACAAGGCCATACCCCCGCAAGTGCCTTCTACCGGCAATTCGTAGGCTTTGCACAATTCCATCAGGTTCATGTTCATGTCGGTCGGACCTTCCAGTTCATGAGTATTTCCCTCCCGATCGATGACGGTCACGTTGATAACGGCATCCATGTGGACTTCTGTTTGCAGAGCGGCCCCGCTTAGGCCGTTTCAAAGCCGGTAACGCCCGTTACCGTCGTGTACTTGAAAGATAGTTTCTTGTCGGGGTTGACCACCTTGAAGGCCGACTGACACATCAGGGTCGCCTCGTGAAACCCGCAGAGGATCAGTTTCAGCTTGCCGGGATAGCTGTTGATATCGCCGATCGCGTAGATGCCGGGGATGTTGGTGCTATAATCGAAGGTGTCGACCTCGATGGCGTTGTTGCTGATCTGAAGGCCCCACTCGCCGATCGGACCGAGTTTGGGCGACAGCCCGAACAAGGGTACAAAATGATCGGTGGGGTGCAGGAATTCGCCTTTGTCTTTCTGGTCGATCACCACGGCATCGAGCCGGCCGTTGCCGCTCAATCCGACCACCTGCGCTTCGGTGATCAGGTGGATCCGCCCCGACCGGGCCAGTTCTTCCACTTTCTCTACCGAATCCGGCGCTCCGCGGAAACCGGTCCGGCGGTGCACCAGAACCACCTCTTTGGCCAGCTCGGCCAGAAAGATCGTCCAGTCGAGGGCCGAATCGCCGCCCCCGGCCACGACCACGCGCTTGTCGCGGTACACTTCCGGATCCTTGATGATATAGTCGACCCCGTGATCTTCGAACTCATCGATGTTGTCGATCGGCGGTTTGCGCGGTTCGAAGCAGCCCAGACCACCGGCGATCGCCACAACCGGAGCCCGATGCACGGTTCCTTTATTGGTGATCAACTGGAAGCTACCGTCGTCGAGCTTTTCCAGGGTTTCGGCCCGTTCTCCGAGCGTGAAGCCCGGCTGGAACGGAGCGATCTGTTCCATCAGGTTCTTGACGAGTTCGCCGGCCAGTACGGAGGGATAACCCGGGATATCGTAGATCGGCTTCTTCGGGTAGATCTCGGTCAGTTGTCCGCCGGGCTGGGGCAAAGAGTCGATCAGATGGCAGCGCATCTTCAACAACCCGGCTTCAAACACGGTGAATAGTCCGACCGGGCCGGCGCCAATGATGAGGATATCCGTTTCGATCATCGTTTTGCGTTCGTTTGGTGGAAATTACAAAAGGGGAACAACTAGCGCCCCCCATAGTTTCCGGCTAGCGCCCCTGGAAATTGGCGGTCCGTTTTTCGATAAAGGCCGAGGCCCCCTCGCGGAAATCCTCGGTGGCGGTCGTTTGTCCGAAATTGGCGACCTCGCGGGCAAAACCATCGAGGTCGTACTGGAAATAGGCATTGACGGCGTCGATGACCTTGGCCACCGCGATCGGACCTTTGGCGGCGATCTTCTCGATCAGTTCTACGGCCTTTTCCACCTCTGCGCCGGGCTCGACGACGTAATTGACCAGTCCGAGCCGAAGTGCATCGGCCGCGGAAAGCATATCGCCGGTGAGGAGCAGTTCGACGGCCTTGGTCTTGCCGATGTACTGGATCAGGCGCTGGGTCCCTCCGTAGCCGGGGATGATGCCCAGGTTCACTTCGGGCTGACCGAAGCGCGCCTTCTCGGAGGCCACGCGCAGGTGGCAGGCCATGGCCAGCTCACAGCCTCCGCCGAGGGCGAAGCCGTTGACCGCCGCTACCACCGGCCGGTGAAAACGTTCGATGGCGAAAAAGACGTCTTGCCCGCGTTGCGCCAGGGCCTGGCCCGACTCGGCATCCAGCCCCAGGAATTCCTTGATGTCGGCGCCGGCCACAAAGGCCTTCTCACCGGCGCCGGTCAGCACGACGCCTTTCAGGTCGGACCGCCCGGCGGCGTCTTCGGTGAAGAAATGCCGCAGTTCCAGCATGGTTGGGGTGTTGAGGGCGTTCAGGGCCTTCTCCCGGCTGATCGTGAGCGTCACGATGCCATTGTTTTCGCGGATGTCCAGGTCCTTGTAGGTCATATTGAGCTCTTTTATCTTTTATCTTTCTTCTTTCTACTCTCCAGATAGAGGAATTCCGCCACCAGGAAGTCGAGTTCCACATCGATATCCTGCGCTTCCAGGGCGGGGATCTCGAGCAGGAACGGCCGGTCGCCGATGCGGTTGTGCTTTTGTTCGAGGATATCGCGGCTGAAGATGTAGAGGCAGCTATTCTCTTCGTAGACCGGGGGCAGGTCTTGGGTGCGGAGCAAAATGTTGGGGTTGTGGTTGACGGCCCGGCCCAATTGGTCCCACAGGCGTGTCTGCAGGCGCGTTACGGTGAAAAGGCTGTCGTAGATCGGGAATTGGGCGAGGAAGGTATCGACGGCCCGTTGCACCGAATCGGCCGACAGCAGGGGGTTGGTACTGTGGGTCTGCAGAAAGAAATCGGCCGACAACTGCCGGACGGAGTGCAACAGCACGTCGTTCATCGGGATCTCGCCGGCGCGCAGATGTTCCGGCCGTTCGAGCAGCCTGACCTGGGGAAAGTGCTTCGCGGCATCTTCGAGGATCACCGGGCTATCGGTATCGATCACCACTTCGGTGATGGCGCGACAGGCCAACAGAGATTGGATGACGTGGTGGTAGAGCGGCTTTCCCGCAAAATCGCGGTAGTTCTTGCCGGGAACCCGTTCGCTCGAGTGCCGCATGGGCACGATGGCGGCGATCTTTTTCATGCAGCGCCGGTTGGTGGTTTAAAATCGCTGCAAATGTACAAAAAGATGAAAGATAAAAGATGACAGTAGAAAGAAGTTCGGTCGGGCCGCTCAGAGCGGTCCGACCGATATCGAAGTAATCTTTCATCTTTCTACTTTCCTCTTTCTACTACCTTACGTCTTGCGCTTTTTCTTCTTGGCTGCCGGAAACAGCACATTATTGAGGATCAGGCGATAACCCGGCGAATTGGGGTGCAGGCTGAGGTCGGTTTCCGGGTCGTTGACGTAGTGCCGGTAATCTTCCGGATCGTGGCCGCCATAGAACGTCCAGGTTCCTTCGTGCATGGAGCCATGCAGGTAGCGCACCTCATTGGCGGGTTTGTTCTCGCCGAGGATGAGCACGTTCGACTTGATGTACTCGCGCACGAAGGCGGTGGTTTGCCCCATGAAACCTTTCACCGTGCGGGTGTGGCATTGCGTGAGCATGGTGGGCACGGGGTCCCATTTGGCGGAAAAATCGAAGAGGGTGAAATAGTCCTGTTCCGGATCGACATTCCGGCCGCGGCTATGGTCGATGTCCGAAAATTCGTACTCGAGCGGATTTTGCGTCAGCCGGAAATCCTTAAAGGCGAAGGTATTGGTGTAATCGAGCTTCTCGTCGGCCTGCGGATCGGAGGGGTCGCCGTCGTAGTATTGTGCGCAGATGTCGATCCCATCGGCGGCCAGCGCGATATCGTAGGTGTCGGTCGCCGAGCACATGGCAAACATGAACCCGCCGCCGATCACGTACTCGCGGATCTTCTTGACCACGGCCAGTTTGAGTTGCGATACTTTGGCGAAGCCGTGTTTGGCCGCCAGGCCCTCCATTTTCCGCACATTTTCCTTGTACCAGGGGAAGTTGTGGTAGGAGCGATAGAAGCGGCCGTACTGGCCGGTAAAGTCTTCGTGATGCAGGTGTAACCAGTCGAACTCGGCCAAACGGTCGGAGAGCACCTCGTCGTCGTAGATGGTCTCGTAGGGGATCTCGGCATAGGTGAGCACGAGGGTCACGGCATCGTCCCAGGGTTGGATCTTTTCGCCCCGCTCGTTGAAGTCGGGCGTGTAGACGGCGATCTTGGGCGCCACCTCCAGCTTGATGGCGTCCATATTCACTTCCGGATCGGCGATATCGTTGCGGATCTTGGCAAAGGCGGCATCGGGCAACACCTCGTAGGAAACGCCGCGCGTCAGGCATTCCTTTTCGAAGAGCGGGTTGTGCTGAAAGGCAAAACTGCCGCCCCGGTAGTTGAGCAGCCACCAGGCTTCGACCCCGTTTTCAAGCACCCAGTAGGTGATCCCGTAGGCCTTGAGGTGATTGGCCTGCGACTCGGCATCCATCGGTATCAGAATATAGGAAGCCCGCAGCGGAGTCAGGGCGAGCAAGGCGAAAAGCAGGAGCAGAATGGGTCGGGTGTACGTTTTCATGGGCGCAAGAATTTTCTCGTTCAACAATTCGATCTCGGTTTTTGGGTGGGGTTCCTAATGGGAACGAAAATAAGGGGAAATTGATTGCCGTTCTTATTTTTTTGCCATCTTTACGGCCCTTCGGCTGTCTTTCCGAACGGCCTCCGGCAACCTTGATTGCCGGGAGGTGTTTCCTTTCCGGTAGAAAGAGGAAAGATAAAGTAGAAAGAAGACGAACGATCCATGGAGAGTATCAATTTTCAATATCCCGCCTGGTTCCTGATCTTTTGTGCATTGCTCGGCCTGGCCTACGCCCTGGTCCTTTACTACCGCGACCGTTCCTTTCAGGACGGTCCGGCCTGGCTGCCTCCGGCCCTGGGTTTTCTGCGTTGGACGGCCGTTACCCTGATCAGCGCCCTGCTCCTCTCTCCGCTGCTCAAGACGATCGAAAAGGAAACCAAAAGACCCGTCATCGTACTGGCGCAGGATGAGTCGGAATCGATCCGGGCGGCCATGGATTCGACGGAACTGCGCGACTACCTCGACCGCTTCGGGGAACTTCGCCGACAGCTCGAGCAGAACTACGAGGTCGTCAGCTACGGATTCGGCAGCGAGGTGCGGGAAAGCGGCGAATTCACTTTCGACGATAAGGTCACCAACATCTCGAAGGTGCTGGAGCAGACCTACGACCTCTACAGCAACCAGAACCTGGGCGCTGTGATCCTGGCCTCCGACGGCATCTTCAATGAAGGCAGCAATCCGATCTACACGGGCGCCCGCCTCGGCGCCCCGATCTATGCGGTGGCCCTGGGCGATACCATTCCGAAAAAAGACCTCTTCATTCGGCGCGTCTTCCACAACCAGATCGCCTATCTCGGCGACCGTTTCAGCGTGGAGATCGACCTGAGCGCCGTCAATTGCAGCGGGAACGCCACTTCGCTGACCATCAGTCAAGTCGAGGGGAACACCACCCGCCGGCTGCAGCAGATCCCGATCCAGGTGCAGGGCGACGACTTTTTCGCCACCCATCAATTTCTGCTCGAGGCTTCGGCCCCGGGCGTACAGCGCTTTCGCGTGCAGTTGACGCCCGTTTCAGGCGAAGCGACGACCGTCAACAACACTAAGGACTTCTTCATCGACGTATTGGATGCACGTACCCGGGTGCTGATCGTCGCTCATTCGCCGCATCCCGACCTGTCGGCGCTCAAACAGGCCATCCTGACCAATAAGAACTACGAAGTGGAGATCGCCTATAGCAACGACCTGCAGGTGCAGCCGGCCGATTTCGATTTCGTCATCTTCCATCAACTGCCGGCGATCAACAATCCGGCCAGCAGCAGCCTCATTTCGCAAGCGTTCGCCAAAACGCCGCAGTTGTTTATCGTGGGCACGCAAACCGACCTGTCGCGGTTCAACGCCGTGCAAACGATCCTCCAGATCCAGGGCGACGGGCGCAACACCGACGATGTGCAGGCGGCCTTTCCGGCCGATTTCAGCCTCTTCACCATATCCGACGAGTTGCGGGAGGAGTTGCCCGGCTTTCCTCCCCTGCTGGCGCCCTTCGGCGAATTCAAGTCGTTGCCGAATTCCGAGGTGCTGCTCTATCAACGCATCGGCCGGGTAACCACCGACCGGCCGCTGATCAGCCTGGGAGAAGACCGCGACCTGAAAGTGGGCGTACTGGCCGCAGAAGGCCTGTGGCGCTGGCGGCTCTTCGACTTTCTGCAGAACCGCAATCACGAGGTGTTCGACGAACTGATCAGCAAGATCGTGCAGTACCTGAGCGTCAAGGAAGACAAGCGCCGTTTCCGGGTCACCCCGAGCAAGACCATCTTCAACGAGAACGAGCCGATCCGCTTCGACGCCGAACTCTACAACGAGAGTTACGAACTGATCAACGAACCCGACGTCAGCGTGGTGATCATCGACAGCGAAGGCCGCGACTTCAACTTCACGTTCAACAAAGCAGCCAATGCCTACACCCTGAGCGCCGGCAATTTCCCCGTGGGCAATTATACGTTCAAGGGCACCGTGTTCAGCGGAGGCCAGCAACTGGTCGCCACGGGGCAGTTCAGCGTGCAGCCCATCCAACTGGAGATGTACCAAACGACGGCCGATCACGGACTGCTCCGCCTTCTCAGCAGCGAGTATGGGGGGCGGTTGGTCTATCCCGATCAACTCTCCGCCTTGCCGGAACTGATCGAACAACAAGGCACCGCCAAGCCCGTCGTCTATCAGTCGTCTAAGACCCGCTCGGTGATCAACCTCAAGTGGATCTTCTTCCTGCTGGCAGGCCTGTTGTCGCTCGAGTGGTTCCTGCGGAGGTATTTCGGGGGGTATTGAAGGGAGAAATGAGATATGAGATTCGAGATTTGAGATTTGAGATGGGGGGGGGGAGAAAGGCGAAGGGCGCAGGTGTTCACCTGCGCCCTTCGCTTTATTTTGAACGATATGGAGGAGGTTGTTACCAGCTTATATCGTCTTCGGTTTCCATTTTGGAGGCTTTTTCCTCTACGTCGTCCTCTTCGTCGTCATCGTCATCGTCCTGATCATCGTCGCCAAATTCGCCATCGTCACCGGATTCCTGGCTGGCTTCCCATTCTTCCTGCCGGCGAGTGAATTCGTCGTAATCGTAATCCGGCATCAATTCCTGCTTCACATAGTTGATCGCATCCTCGAGACTGGAGATAAAGCGGTTGAAATCCTCCTTGTAGAGGAAGATCTTGTGACGTTCGTACCCATCGCCGTTGAAGCGCTTGGTACTTTCGGTCAGGGTCAGATAGTAATCGTCTCCCTTGGTTTTGCGCACGTCAAAGAAGTACGTTCTTCTCTTGCCGGCTTTCACTTTGTTCGAGTACACGCTCTCGTACCTCCTTTGATTACTGTCGTTGTCCACTTTTCTTGAGTTTGGTTAACGATAAAAGGGTTCCTCCGTACAAATGTAACATAATAAACAAAAAAACAAAAGGAATAGAGAGCCCTCACTCGACATCCACTTCGTCTTCCGACTTCTGCTTTTCATAGAGTTCTGCGTAATAGCCGCCTTGTTGCAGAAGTTGGTCGTGGGTGCCCTCTTCGAGTACGGCGCCGTCTTCCAAAACGATGATCTTGTCGAACTGCAGAAGGGAGTAGATACGGTGGGTAATGATGATGGCGGTCTTGTCGGCAAGCGTTTGGCTGAGGTAGCCGAGGATCTGCTTTTCGGTATTGGTATCGACGGCAGAGAGGCAGTCGTCGAGCAATACGATATCAGGGCGTTTGATCAGCGCCCGGGCGATGGACACCCGTTGTTTTTGTCCGCCGGACAGGGTTACGCCCCGCTCGCCGACCAGGGTCTCGAATTTTTCGGGCAGCCCTTCGATATCGTCATAGACGGCGGCATAGCGGGCGAACTGTTCCACTTCCTCCTGCGGGGCATCCACCTTTCCGAAGGCGATATTGGCAGCCACGGTATCGGAGAAGAGGAAGACATCCTGCGGTACGTAGCCGATCCGGCGACGCAGGTTGCCGAGGTCGTGCTGTCGGAGTTCCTTGCCGTCGATGCGGATCTGGCCTTCCGTCACGTCGTACATGCGCACCAGCAGGTCGGCTATGGTGGACTTGCCGGAGCCCGTTCTGCCGATAATGGCCATTTTTTGTCCGGGCCGAAGCTCGAACGACACCCCGTCGAGTGCGCGTATGCCGGTATCGGGATAGACGAACCCGACCCCGTCGAATTCGATATGGCCCTGTATCGGAATATCTTCGTCGACCTCGCTGACGATCTCCGGTTCGGTGTGCAGAAATTCGTTGATGCGCCGCTGCGACGCGGCCGCCTGCTGCACGATGGAGGCGATCCATCCGATGGCCGTCACCGGCCAGGTG
>JAGQXA010000548.1 GCA_020436865.1 Saprospiraceae bacterium
CCGGCGCCACACAGCAAGGGATCCTGGCGGTAGCCAATCAGCACCCTACCCACCTGCTCCGGGAAATACGACAGATCCGCATGCCGGCCCATCACGATGTGCGCCCGAAAGACGTCGACCTGCGTCGGCTGGGCAGCGTGATCGCCCTTGCGTACGAACGCGACCTGCGCGATTT
The DNA here is from genome assembly GCA_020436865.1 of Saprospiraceae bacterium. GTDB lineage: Bacteria > Bacteroidota > Bacteroidia > Chitinophagales > Saprospiraceae > JAGQXA01. The sequence goes on from JAGQXA010000548.1 coordinate 176, forward strand.
CGAATCCCTCCTGCTGCTGGAAGGTGTAGGTCCTCGCACCCTGCAATCACTCACCCTGGTCAGCGAAGTCCTTCACGGTACGCCGTCGCGCTTCCAGGATCCTGCTCGCTTTTCCTTCGCGCATGGGGGAAAGGACGGACACCCCTTTCCCGTACCTACCAAAGTGTACGACGAAACGATCGAAGTGCTGCGCAAGGCCGTCGACCAGGCGAAGATCGGGCATGGCGATCGGCAACAGGCCATCAAGAACCTGCATCAGACCGCCGTGAGGATCGAGCAGCATTTCACTCCTAACGACGAAATGGAAGCTTTGATCGAGCGCGAGTGGGCCGAATCCAGGCAATACGGAGGCCGCACGGTGGCTGGTTTGGTCGGAGCATCCGATCCCGGAGCGCGAAGGCCCCCGAAAAAACAACTGAGCCTGTTCTAGTCTGATCGCAACCAGACACCCGGTTCCACCTCTCCGCGGCGAGCCGCGTTGACCAGCAGGTGGGCCTGACGGGTTGTTTCCGGCAGGCGGTACCCCCTAGCACAGGCCAGGGCCAATTCACGGCTTTGTCCGGCCTCGATCAGATGGCCGGGCGACACATACACTGGCTTGACCCCGTCTTTGGTGCGAAGCGCACAACCAACTACTTCCTCTTCGTGGATGATCGGTTGAAACCTCCCTTTTTTCTGGTCCAGCGGTTCGTGCCGGCCACACAGGATCCGCTTGGCGCAGCCGATGGTCGGGATATCGGCGACAAGGCCGAAGTGACAGGCCACCCCCATTCGCCGGGGATGTGCATATCCATGACCGTCGAGCATTACGAGTTGTGGGCGTAGCGGGAGTTGCTGCCAGGCGGTCAGCAAAGGCGGTATTTCCCGAAAGGACAACAGACCGGGAATGTACGGGAAGGACATTTTCGCCGCCACCACCGACCAGGCGCTGATCTCCAATGCAGGAAAATCCAGGACGACGATCCCGGCATAGGCCAGGTCGCTACCGATCTCGTAGGAAAGATCGGCGCCACCCACCAAGGTTACAGACCCTGAAAGTGGGCGAAAGATGAGTTGGCTGCGATGTTCTCGTTGCCAGCGAATGGCCTCCCGGGGAGAAAGATCCTCCATGCCTTAAATGTATCACTTTTCCTCCGGCCGGGCTTCATGGGATCAATTCTACTGTTGACAAGGCCTTCTTTCGGCTCCATATCCAAGGCAGGATGACAAAACCCCGATATGGCCTGCGAAAAAAGACGGCCGGGGCAATTGCCCCGGCCGCCACAATCACTGATGATCCCTGAAGCAGGATCACCGTTTCTCAAAATCGGTCAAATAGAACTTGTACCCTTTTACCCCAGCGTCGTGCCGCAAACCATAGGTCTGCGCGTAGTATTTCCCTTCCACCGGGTATTTTTGAGGCTGTTTGATCGGCTTGGCGAGCGAGCCGGCCAGCGAAACCATGTTCTGCGTGATCATCGGTTCGTAGAAATTCAC
>JAGQXA010000549.1 GCA_020436865.1 Saprospiraceae bacterium
GAGGAGGTGAACGTCGACGTCGACCAGTCGGTCAAGATCTGGGCGGTGGTCATCGGCGTCGGATTGTACCAGCACATGCCGACCCTGCGCTATACCGACGACGATGCCTACCAGATCTACGCCTTCCTGAAAAGTCCGGAAGGCGGCGCCTTGCCCGATGAACAGATCCGCCTGCTCATCGACGAGGTGGCCACCCGGCAGAATATCCTGCAGACCATGCGGGAAGTCTTTCTGCAAGCCGACGCCAACGATGTGGTGCTGTTCTATTTCTCCGGACATGGGCTGGAGGGATCGTTCCTGCCCTTCGACTACGATGGTTTCTACAACCGGCTCGAACACCAGGAGATCAAAGATCTGCTCGAAGAAAGCCAGGCCAAACACAAGCTGGTGGTGGCCGACGCTTGCCACTCGGGAAGTATCCTGGCCGTCCGCAAGCCCCTCGACGCCGCCCTGGCCAAGTACTATGAGGCGTTCGAGAATACGCGCGGTGGTTTGGCCCTGCTGATGTCGTCGAAAGGAGAAGAGTTTTCGCTGGAAGACGGTGGCCTGCGCTCGGGGGTGTTCAGCCATTTCCTGATCCTGGGCCTACGTGGCCAGGCCGACGCCGACCACGACAAGATCATCACCGTGGGAGAACTCTATAATTTCGTATACCAAAAAGTGCGGACCTACACGGCTTCCGCGCAATCGCCGACCCTGACCGGCAACTACGACCGCAACATGCCGGTCGGGCTGGTTCGCTGACCTCGGGCATTGCCCAAACCCCAACAGACCGCCTTGGCGAGTGGTCGGATTTTTGTATTACCTTTGACATCCCGGCGCTCTTTCTCGAGCGCCGGGATGAACATTTTAGCGCCCTGCATACCTATTCCTTAATGGAAAACGTTAACATTCGCAGTTCCCACGCAAAAATTCCCTTTTTCATATGAAACGATTGACCCTTTCGATTGGAATCTTCCTCCTTGCCGCAGCGACCTTGCTCGGTCAATGCATTTCCGGCGATTGCCGCGACGGAACGGGCATCTACCTCTTTCCCAGTGGCGCCAAGTACATCGGCCAGTTCCAAAACGGCAAAATGGAAGGGATCGGTTCCTGCTACTATACCGACGGCAGCAAATATCAGGGCGAGTGGGTGGATAGCTATCCGGAAGGAAAAGGCATCAAGACCCTGGCCGACGGCAGTCAGGTCAAAGGCAAGTGGAAAAAGGGTCAGCCGGTCGCCGAGCCGGCTTCTCCGCCGGCCCGCAAAGAAGAGGCGATCGCAGCCGCCGAACCCGAGGTCGTCGAAGAAGAAGAAGCGGTCGAACAGCAGACCGGCTGCATTTCGGGCAACTGCCGCAATGGCAAGGGCATTTATATCTATCCCAGCGGCGCGATCTACATCGGCGAGTTTAAAGACGGCGAGATCCATGGCATCGGCGCCTGCAGCTACTCCGACGGCAGCAAATATCAGGGCGAATGGGTGTACCGCTATCCGGAAGGTCGCGGTACGAAGACGTTTGCCGACGGTAAGAAATGGACCGGGCACTGGAAAAAAGGCCAGCCGGTCGACGACAACGGAAATATCATCACCAGCCTTTTTCCCGACCGCGATCTGGCCAGCGATCAGGTTGACATCCAGTCCGGTTGCGTGGAAGGCGACTGTGAAAACGGGCAAGGCACTTTCGCCTATGCCGATGGTAGTAAGTATGAAGGTACTTTCCATCAGGGCAAACCCAACGGTCAGGGCACCTTCGTCCATATAGACGGCGAAAAATACGTCGGCGGCTTCCGCAACGGCTTCCGGCATGGCAAAGGGCA
>JAGQXA010000550.1 GCA_020436865.1 Saprospiraceae bacterium
AATTGCCCCAATATGGCCAATCCAGGCCAGGAAGACACCGACGGCGACACCTTCGGCGATGCCTGCGATGACGACGACGACAACGACGGCCTGCTCGACGTCAACGACAATTGCCCGACCGTGCCCAATCCGCTGCAAAAGGACAAAGACGGTGACGGGGTCGGCGATGTTTGCGACAACTGCCCACGTACCGCCAATGCCGATCAGCTCGATGCCGACGGCGACGGGAAGGGGGATGTGTGCGACCCCTGCCCGAACGACCCGGCAGACGATGCCGACGGCGACGGCCTCTGCGCCGACGTCGATAATTGCCCCGACGACTCCAATGCCAATCAAGCCGACGGCGACGGCGACGGCATCGGCAACAAATGCGATAACTGCCGCACCGTCAGCAACCCCAACCAGGTGGATTCCGACCTCGATGGCGCCGGCGATGCCTGCGACAATTGTCTGTTCGAATTCAATCCTGATCAGTCGGATTTGGACAACGACGGCATCGGCGATAAATGCGACAATTGTCCCAACGATGCCAATGCCAATCAGGCCGACGGCGACGGCGACGGCGTCGGCAACAAATGCGATAACTGCCGCACCGTGCCTAATCCCGACCAAGCCGACAGTGACAACGATGGCATCGGCGATGCCTGCGATACGGATTTCGGGGGGTGGACCTCCCGGCAAATCGCCCCGTCGAACGCCCTGCGCGTATTCCCCAACCCTGCGCATGGGGTGCTGAACGTCGACCTGGGCAGCCTGCTGGGGCAATCCGTTTCCATTTCGGTCCTCAACGCTTTGGGCAGCGAGGTGCAAAGCATGGTCATCGGGGAAGTGGAGGTAGATCTGCTGAAGTTGGACTATCGAACCTGGGGAATTGCCCCGGGTTGGTATTGTTTGGTGGTCAAAACCGGAACACAAGTAAGCACCCTCCCCGTGGTCTTGTATTGAAAAAGGGCCCGGGCGACTTTGAGTCGCCCGGGCCTTCTTCCAGACTTCACCCAGGCATCGTGCCGTTGAGCGAAGCCGCGCCTTGTAATTCTCTGACTACCTCCTGACCAGCATACCGTCCCAGTGCAGGCGGCCGATGAAATCGGCATTCAGGGAGTAGTAGTAAGTGCCGTAGCCCGTGCAGTCGACAAACTGACCGGTACCGCCGGTGATGGTGTAGCTGCCATTACCCGCGAAGGGGGTTTCTGCTCCGCCGGGGATCGACATGCCCAGGAACTCGCCGAACAGCAGATCGCCGTTCTCGGCGGTGAAGGTCATGTCGCCTCTCTGCGGAAATTCAGGTACGGCAGTCTCGGGATCGAGGTCGATGTTCGTGTTGATCCGCGACAGCGAGAACCAGCGGCTGTTGTCACCGAGGAAGGTGGCCTTGCCTTCGCTGGGAATCTCGAAGGTCAGCAGGCCATTCTGGTCGGAGATCAAAACGGGGTACGTGGTGTAAACCCCTTGAAAGGGCATTTCGTGCAAGGCCTTCGCCTGGATCAGTTCGTCATCGAAGGCAGGATTGACCAGCGGCTCTTTCGAACAGGAAAGAGCCACCAGCAGGATCGCTACAAATAGCAGCCACCCTGAAGTGATGGAACCTCTCATATGAACGGTTTTTTGTTGACGTCCTGTAGGATGACCTTAAGTACAAAAAGTGGGTTATACGATTATTTCAGGTAGGATGGTTGCAGATAAGCAGGCCGGATTGCGGCAGTGAAATAATAGCAAGTATTCGCTTCTCCCGCAATGATTTTCATCACTTCCCGCTATCTTTTTCGCGATGTCCGTCGCGGAAAACAACAGGGGGGCACAATCGAACTGATTGCGCCCCCCTCTTCTTCTACTGGAGTAAGAAACCAGGGATCACTCGACCACCAGGCCCTCCGAATACACCACCACGCGGTCTTCCGCACGGCGCAGGACTAACTGGTACAGTCCGCCGGATAGCGAAGACAGATCGATCGCCCCCAATTGTTGGCCATGGTAGACCAGACGGCCGAGCGGATCGAACAGACTCACTTCCAGCGGTTCGTTCAAGCGGCTTTCGATCTGCACGAGGTCGCTCGCCGGATTGGGAAATACCCTGATCATACCGGCCGGCGCCAGCTCGATCACCGCCGTGGTAGCCGGATTGTCCTGCTCGACGCCGAAACTGGCCGTGGGCGGATTGAGGGCCGGCTTGCGCACCCGCAGGTAGTCGAGGTAGACCGTAGACGGGGCCAGGAAGGAAGATACGATGAAATGAAAGCCCGTCATTTCTATAGCATCCACCTCGTCGGCGGAAGTATTGGCCGAGCTGCTCGACAGGTTGGCGA
>JAGQXA010000079.1 GCA_020436865.1 Saprospiraceae bacterium
AACGAAACCTGCCGAAAGAGGTGCAACTCAAGGTCAACCGCGCCCTGCGGGCCAGCGTGCAGTATGCCTTCGATCACCCGGATGCGGCCCTGCCCTTCATCCGCCGCCATGCCCAGGAAATGGACGAAGAGGTCATGTACCAACACATCGGCCTGTATGTCAACGATTTCACCCTCGAACTCGGCGAACTCGGCCGCCGCGCGATCGATACCCTCTACCGCGTCGCCCGCGAACATGCATTGATCCCGAGCGCATCGCCTAAGGCCGACGGATCCGGCATCTGGGCATCGGGCTAGAGAGGGGGAACCTCTGCCAGGTCTTTTGTCGGTGCTTTCAGCACCGGTTCGTTTTTTGGCACGGTTGTTGATCCTTATCTAAGCGTAAGTTTTGGTTAAAGAACTGTAAGATTCGTTTTTTTCAAGGCCCGCAGGAGCGGGCCTTTTTTTTGCCGCTTACCGACATTTGGCAGGTCTATAGGCCGGAAAAGGTAAATTTCGATAAAGGGAGACGGCAATCTGGCGACAAGGGCTTTGTTTGGCCATTATTTCACCCAAATCTGTCGTCATGATCCAAAAAAGACTGTTATCCACTTTCCTGCTGACCCTTGCTACGCTCCTTTCCCTGTCTGCTCAGGATTTCGAGATCTACATCAGCGATGCCGGCAATTTCGATCAACCTCCCTGGCAGATCCTGAAGTTCGACCAGAACGGCGAAAACGGCAAAGTATTCATCGCCGATCACCTGGCCTGGCCACAGGATATCCTTTTCCTCGAAGACGAAAACGCGGTACTCATTTCCAACCTCAACACCGGGGTGATCTCCCGCTTCAATGCCACGACCGGCGCCTACATCGACGAGTTCGCCACGGGCATCAACGGGCCGACCCGGATGAAGATCGGCCCCGACGGGCTTCTCTACGTACTCCAGTGGCAAAATACCGGCAAGGTGCTGCGCTACCAACTCGACGGTACTTTCGTCGACGGCTTCACGTCCGCGGGCATCCCCAGCAGCATCGGGCTCGATTGGGATTCCGAGGGCAACCTCTACGTATCTTCCTATGGCCAGAAGTACGTCCGCAAGTTCAGCCCGACCGGCGCCGACCTCGGTTTGTTCATCAGCGGCAACCTTTCCGGCCCGACCAACATCTGGTTTGGCGACAACGGCGACCTGTACGTGATCGACTACCTCGGCAATAGCGTAAAGCGGTTCCTGGCCGACGGCACCTATGCCGGCGTATTCATCAACGGTCTGGCCAACGGCGAGGGGATCGACTTCTTCCCGAACGGCAACCTGGCCATCGGCGTCGGCGCGGCCTCGTCGGTGCGGATCTACGATCCGTCGGGCAACTATATCGAAGAGCTGGTGCCGTCGGGCACGCTCGACCTGCTGGTGCCCAACGCAGTGGTGTTTCGGGAAACGGCGGTTTCGTCGACGACCGAAGTCTACCGCGAACTGGAATTCGTCACGCCGACGATCGGTACGGTCTTCGAACTTTCCAAACCGGAGATGTTGCAACCCGATTCCACGATCCGGGTTTTCGACCAAACGGGCAAATGGGTCGGAAACCTCGATCCGGTTTGGGATGCCTCCGAACAACCGGCCGGTATCTACCACATTATCGCTAAATTGGCGGACGGCGCCACGGCCCGCCAGAAAATCGTGGTGCAAAAATAGCCGATGTTCAGACGACCGCTCTTCTTCCTCTTCCTGATCGCCGGCCTTGCCGGCCCGCTCCGCGCCCAGCTCACTGCCGAAGCGCTGGAAAAAGCCGTGC
>JAGQXA010000551.1 GCA_020436865.1 Saprospiraceae bacterium
CCGTTGACGAACGTCCGGATCGTCCGGTCGACCTGGTGGATGGGCACGCCCAGCATCATGGCCTTTTCCCGGTTGATCCGAAAGTACAGATCGGTGCTGTTGGTGCTCAGCGGATTGCTCACGTTGATCGCTCCGGGAGTGGCGCGGGCGATGCGTTCGACCTGCCGGGCATAGGCCTGCAATTGATCGAGATCGCTGCCGAAGATCTTGATCGCCACCGGCGCTTCCGAGGGCGGCCCCTGCACGAACTCCTTCACGTCGATGCGAGCGTTGGGGTAGCCCGCAAAACGTTGGCGGAGTTCTTCCAACAGCTCATAGAAAGCCGACACCTCGTACTCGTGCAGCACCACGAACACCTCGCCGTAACTGTTGGAGTAGTTAGCCGAGGCCACGTTGTAGTAGATCCGCGGATTGCCGTGGCCAATATTGGAGGCGTAGTACTTGACGGCCTCCGTTTCGGCCAGCACGCCTTCTACATAGGTCACTGCCTCCTCCACAGCGTCGAGGTTGCTGCCGTTGGGCAAGTTGATCTCGATGCGAAACTGCGGTTTCTCGGCCTTCGGGAAAAAGCTGATCCCCACCAGTGGAAACAAGGCCAGGGCGCCGGCCAGGCTCGCGCCGGCCAGGGCGACCGTCAGGTAGCGGTGATCGAAAGCCCAGTTCAAGGCCGCGCGGTATGGACCTTCGACGAACTTCTTCATTTCCCGGAAAAGCCGGGAAACCTTACTCTTGCTCGTCAGAAATCGCGTGGCCAGATACGGCGTCAATGTCAGGGCCACCAGCAACGAAGCCGACAAGGTGGCGATCACCGTGACCGGCAGGGCCTTGATGAACGCTCCGGTAGGCCCCGGGATCAGAATGATGGGAATGAAGGCCAAAACGGTGGTTAGCGTAGCGCTGATGATCGGCGCCACCAATTGCTCCGTGCCCTTAATGGCGGCTTCCCGGGGTGAATGCCCCATTCCCAGAAATCGCTCGATGTTTTCGATGATGGCAATGGAGTTGTCTACCAGCAGACCCAGGGCCACCACCAGCCCGGCGATGGAGATCTGCTGCAGGGCAAAGTCGCTGATGTCGACCACCCACAACCCTACCAGGATCGACAGCGGGATGGCCAGCATCACCAGGGCCGCCGAACGATAGCCCAACAACAGAAGAATGATCAGTCCGACGAGGGCCACGCCCTGCAGCAGATTGCTCATAAAGCCGCTGACCCGCTCGGTCACGCCCTCCGATTGATCGAACACATAGGCCAGCTGCAGATCGCCCGGCAGAGGGCGATCCTGCAGGCGTTCGCGGATCGGGTCGGCCACGTCGTAGATGTTATAGCCCTCCTTTTGCTGGACCGTGATGAAAATGCTGCGCTCGCCGTTGAATCGGGCCAGCCAGCGTTCTTCTTCGTAGTCGAAATAGACGGCGGCGACGTTCTTCAGGTAGATCAATTTACCCTGAAAAGAGCCCACCACGGTATTTTTGATCTGCTCGATCTGATCGTAAGCGCCGGAGGTCTTGACGTTGAACAGTTTGTTCGACACCTTGACGGCTCCGCCCGGAATATTGGCGTTGTTGCTGCGGATAGCTTGCTCGATGTCGTCGAGCGACACGCCCATCTCGGTCATTTTGATGGGGTTCAGGGCGATGCGGACCTCTTCGGCCGGGCTGGCCAGGATTTCCACCTTCCGCACGCCTTTCACCTTTTCGATCTCCTTCTTGAGGTCGACGGCCTCGTCTTTCAGCAGTTGATAGGTGGCCAGCTTTGACGACAGGGCCATTTGGTAAATGGCCACGGTTGAAGTCGACACCTGGAACACATCGAGATCGTAAAGATCGGTCGGCAGGTCGGCTTTGACGTTGTTGATCTTGCGTTGTACCTCTTCGAGCTTATCGTCGGGGTCGACCCCGAACTCAAACTCGACCTCGGTTACCGACACGCCATCGCGGATGGTGGTGGTCAGTTCGCTGATGTCGTCGAGCTCGTTGACGGCTTCCTCGATCGGATCGACCACCTGGCTTTCCACATCTTGCGGACTGGCGCCCGGATAGATGGCCACGACAAAGATCGAGGGGATCTCCACGACGGGATCTTCGAGCTTGGGCATTTGAAAAAGGGAATTCAACCCGAGGACTAACAACAGCACGAAAACGATGAGAGTGATCTGGTGGTTATGGATCGCCAGCTTGGGGATGCTCATGTCGTTCAATTTTATTGGGTGATCTGCCTATTTCGGTTTTCCGACCAGCACGCTATCTTTCGCTTCGAGATATCCGCCTCCTTTGACGATCACTTCGTCGCCGGGCTGGAGGCCGCTGCGCAACAGCAGGCGGTCGGAGCCGAGGGAATGGATCTCGATATTCACCAGTTCGGCCCGGCCGGCGCGCACGACAAACACTTCTCCGCTATGTCCGTCGGCCTTGACCAGCGCATCGACCGGGATCCGAATAAGCGATTCCGAACCGCTGGTACGGATGCGCACGCTGCCGATGAAGCCCGACAGCAGGATTTTGCCGGCCGGATCGATCTCCAGTTCCACCTCGTAGGTATTGGTGTAGGGATCGGCCATACTGGCGATCTCGCGCACTTCGGCCGGGAAGGTCTCGCCCGGGTACGCATCGAATTCCACGGTGGCGCGGTCGCCCAGTTTCACGTGAATGACGTCTTTGTCGGTGATGCTGACCCGGATCACCTGCGC
>JAGQXA010000552.1 GCA_020436865.1 Saprospiraceae bacterium
GTGAATTTCCCATTATTCCTTAACGATGCGGCCAAGGTCCTGGTATCCGTCGGCATGCCTTAGACTTAGAAAGTAGAATCCGGCAGGCAATTCGCTCAGGTCGAAGATCGCCTGGTCTTTCCATTCCCGCCGCCCGACAATCTGTCCGAGCGCATTCAACAACAGCACCTCGCGCATTTCGGCGAGCGCCTTCCCGGCCTGCAGGTATACCAGATCGCGGGTCGGATTGGGATAGATCCGGTACGGCACCAGCGCTCCATCCGGCGTTTCCAGCACCGCGACTGGCTCGTTGGAAGCGCCCGGCGTCGGATTGACGGCTTGGAAAGGTCCGGTGCCGTTGGGGAGGCGCCCGCGGGCCTCGTCGGCTCCGATCGGCCCGAAATCAACTCCGTCTATGAGCCCGTTGCCGTTGGCGTCGCTGTCGAAGATCCCGACAAAGTCGCCGTCGGCATCCAGCTTGAAGCCGGCATGCAGTTCGCCCTGATCGACGTCGTCGTCGGCCCAGACCAATAGGAATTCTCCCGGTTCGATCCAGATATCCGGAAATTGCCATTTGGTCGGGTTATCGGGATTGTCCGACAGGTAGCGGTCGCCCAGATACATGGAGGTATTGCCGAGGTTGTAGATCTCTACCCAGTCGTCGTACTCGCCCTGCTCGTCGGCGATGGTGGCGTCGTTGCTGGCCATCAGCTCGTTGATCGCGAGGCTGACCGCGGCACTGCCCACGAAGACTTCGCGGGTGCCGCAAACGGGCTCTCGCCCGTCATTCCCATTGAGGTCGGTGGCCTGTACGTAGTAGGTCAATACGCCCGTTTGACCCAGAGCGGGAATGACTGCGCCGTACCAGCCGTCGCCGGCATCCTGATCGAGGTGCTGACCGTCGTCGTACAGAGGGGTGCAGTTAACGGAACCGCCGTCGAGCTGGTAGCACACCTCCACACTAGCCACCCCCTGGTCGTCTTCGATGAAGGCCTGGATGGTCACGGCCTGTGCCTCGTTCGGATGGTTGTTGGTGAGCTGGCTGACGATGGGCTCGATATCGTTCAGATCCAGTTGGTTGAGCGTCGCGGTCCGACGCTGGCTGATGAACGGTTTGAAACCGACAGGCGTATGGAAATACGGCAACGACTCCTCGAAGCCGTCGCTAAAGTCCTGCAGGTCGAAGCCGTAGTCGTAGGTGTAGTAATCGTCGGCTACCAAATAGGGCTGGATCAGCGCCTTGATCTCGTCGAGCCGGTCGAACATAGCCGCTTCGGTGTACACTTCCTGCACGATCTTGTTCATGTAGAAGGAAAAGCGATCGCGATACTCGGGCACCTGCAGGATGCGCCAATAGAGCGGGCGAGTCTCGTTGGGGTGCGCCCAGGAGTAAATGTTCCGGGTTGACCAATCGATCTGGAACCAGTCGATCCCGAAGGTGTTGTCGAGATCGTAAGGGATGTACTCGAACTGTCCGGTAGCCTGATTGTGGTAGAGGTAAAAGTTGTTCTTGTTGTAAAGGGGGCCATCCCAATTGCCGGA
>JAGQXA010000553.1 GCA_020436865.1 Saprospiraceae bacterium
CCCTTCCGACGGCGGCCTTCGGAGCGGCGGTCAGCCAGCCTGCCGTCTATATCGGCGATCTGACCTTCCTCTGGGAATATACCTATGTGGCCCCGCCGGCACAGGGCAACCAAACCTACCACGTTCAGCTGACCGGCCAGTTCACCCCCGATCTGGAGGACGTGCTGTGGACCCTGACGGTTTCGCAGGAAGGCGGATTCACGGATTTCGTGTGGTACACCGGAATCAGCTCGACCCAGCAAAACGAGGGCATGTTCACGCTCAACTGGAACCCCGACAATCCTCAGAGCTATCTGCAACTCGACTATTCCGGCGACAACAGCACCGGCGAGGGCACCCTGCGCTTTACCAATGTCGTAACCGGCAGCCCCGACTTCGGCCAGTACATCGAGTACCGCGAGCGGCCCGCCGACCCCTATGATCGCGCTTTCGACGTGCAGGGCGATCCCGGGTATTTCCTGGAGATCCAGTGGAATGAAGATGCCAAAGACGGCCGCGTGCGGCACCCGTTCAACTTCGGCGACGACCAGTGGCATTGCTGGGATTCCAACCTGATGGACGTAGAATGCCTGTAAGGTCCTGTCTTTCCGTCTGAAGATCAAATTGAACGCGAAGTGGCTTGGGGGGCTCCTCCCAAGCCACTTCCGTTTGAGCGAAGACAAATGTCTTTTTCTAACGGCAGGTTCGGCTTTAAATGAAAGGGTTGGCTACCCCAGATAACGCAAGGCAAAAATGGTGTAATCATCCATCTGCGGCGCCTGGCCGACGAACTCTTCGACGGCGGTTTCGAGGGCCTGGACGAGCGACTGCGCATCGGACTGCTTGCGGCGGTTGAGGGCTTTCTTCGTGCGTTGAAAATCGAACATCGCCTGCCGCGAGCCTCTCGCTTCCGTAATGCCGTCGGTATAGAGCACGAGCGCATCGCCGGGCTTCAGTTGTACTTCGGTCAGTGGAAAAGGCGTTTGCGGGACGATCCCGAGCAAGAGGCCCTTCGGCAGTTCCATGAGGTCGAATGCCCCTCCGCCGATCGAAGCGAAGGGCGGCGGATGCCCGGCGTTGACGTACTGTAACAGGCCCGTGCGCACGTTCAGCACTCCGGCGAACACGCTGACGAACATGAGGTCGTCGTTATCGCGGGCCAGCCAGTTGTTGACGGCCGGCAGCACCTCCTCGAAGCCCGGGCTATTGCTGAGGAACAAGCGCATGGAGGTGAGAATGCGCATCATGAACAAAGCCGCCGGCATACCCTTACCCGACACGTCGCCGATCGCAAAGTAGATCCGCTCCGAATCCAGCGCCATGGCGTCGAAAAAATCGCCGCCGACCTCGCGAGCCTGATTGATCAGGGCGAAGGCGTCGACCTCCGGTCGCTTGGGGAACAGATGCCGGCCGTCGGGCACGATGCCCGATTGGATCTTTCCGGCCGTCTCCAGCTCTTTTTCCATGAGCTGATACTTCAGCTGCTTTTCCACCCGCTCGATGAGCGCCTCGTTGTTGCGCTGCAAACGCCGGGCCATCATGCCCAGGAGGTTCTGAGCGCCGGTGCGCGTCAGGGCCAGTTGATTCCAGAAAGTTTCCTCCGGGATCAGCAGCACGCGACTGAGCTTGTGCGCCACGGCCCGGGCCGAGGTCGGATTGCCGCCGACCAGCGACATTTCCCCCAGACATTCTCCCGGTGGGATGGGCAGGGATACCTCCACCCCGTCTTTCTCCAAGATGACCTCGAGCCCACCGTCGATCAGTAAATAGAGCGTATCGTTGGAGGTGCCGGGAGCGATCAGGGTTTCACCGGGCTTCAGCTGTTTGACACTGCCGGAAGCCAGGATCTGCCACACCTCCTCCGGCGCGAAGCCTTTGAAGAGCGTAGAATTGGAAAGTGTTTTGATAATGGAGGTCGTCGACATCGGAGGTGAAATTACGGAATTTTTGCGCCGGTGGAAAAGCGGGATTCTTAAAGCTAGCTTCCGGCCTCGGCCACCCCACCCTTGCGATATTGCGTCGGCGTTTGCCCGGTGTATTTCTTGAACACCGTATTGAACGACGATTTGGAGTTGAAGCCTACCTCATACAGCACCTCCAGGACGGTCATTTCCTGATTTTCGGGATCGCCGAAGAGTTCCATGGCCTTTTTGATCCGGTACTCGTTCACAAAATCGAAGAAGTGCTTGTTGAGCTTGTGGTTGATGAGCAGGGAAAGATCGCGCACCTCCAAGCCCAACTGCCGGGCCAGCTGATACATGCTCAGGGAGGCATCCAGATAAGGTTCTTTGGCGACCATATGGTCCTTGATCTTCCGGATGAGTTCTTCCTCCTCCGGGCTGATACCGGATTCCTCTGGAGCCCGTATCCCCTTCTTACCCGCTGATTGCTCGATGTCTTCGGGATCGGTCCGATCTTCCACTCCCTCGAACAGATTCTTATGCCGGTAAGCCTGAAAGCTGACGAAATAGATAAAGATGATCACGAACCCCCAGGTCGCCAATTCGAAGGTAGAATTGTTGTGTCCCCCAAAAATGATGCTGACCAGATTTAGTCCCCATAGAACGATAATCGGGACCACGGCAAGGATAACGCGCCACAGCCAGTTGATCTCCAGCATGGCCTGGTCGGAATACTCCTGCATGACCACCCTTCGGTAGCGGCTCAACTCGACGGTCGAGAGAAGCACGTGTGCGACGATCAACAGAAAAGCGTAGTACTGATGGATCATGAAGACCTGTTCGATCAAGGGACGGCCGAAAAAATCAGCTAAAGGATGGCCGGTAAACAGGAAGGCCCCGAAATTCACCGGCGTAATGGCCACTACCACAAAAGCAAGCACGTAGTTTGCCCGCAGCCACTTCCGGTAGCTCGACGCACGCCCGATCTTCTCCAGGATGTAGTGGAAGAACAATAGCGGATAGAAAAGCTTAACCTCCGGCAAACTGAAATACTCCCAGGGATAGCCCAGTATGGAATTGTAAGGCAGAAAATCGCTAATAGCCTCATATACGATACAGAGCAGGAAAAGCCCCAATAGCCGGTTGGCGAAGCTCCGGTGCTTGTGCGAGAAAAGATACAGTCCGGACAAAAACAAGCCTTGCAAAATGGCAGCCCAGACCAGGGTCGATATGATCGCTTCCATGTCCATCTATAGCGGTCGATCAGACAAAGCCTAAAAATAAGGCATAGCTTCCAGCCTTCCTAACGCCGACAGCCTTCGCTCTTCCGCCTTTCCCTACCCCCTTTTAGAGATCGACCTTCTTTTTTCCAAAAAAGCTTCATCGAGAAAATTAAAAGTAAATAATTGATTTACAGATTTTTAGAAAAAAGTCGAACGAAGAAAAGCGTTCGACTTTTTTACTCGGTCGATTTCCGGGCGGCGACGACTGAACATTGCAGTGTCAATCGAATTCACTCAATCATTTCACCAAAATTCACTATCATGAACACCAAAGCGATGTTTTTCATCCTGTCGATCCTCGGTATTTCCTTCGCCGCCTGTGAAAAGATCGACGACCGTATCGTTCCTTCCGCCACCGTCACTACCCGCGACTATCCCCTATCGGCCTTCGGCGATCTCGACGTATCGGATGTCTTTACCGTCTATGTCACCTTCTCGGAAACGGTACAGGAGTTGCGCATCGAGGCCAATGACAACCTGCATTCGGTCATCGATATCGATCAGGAAGGCGGACGGCTCAGCATCGGCCTGGACAAACACGTGCAGCTGAAGGGCGCGGAACCGGTACTGAAAGCCTATGTCACCACCAACGACCTCCAGCGGATCGCCGCCGCCGGCGCCGCCAAGGTCATCCTCGAGAACGACTGGAATGGCTCCGCCGTCGAGATCGAACTGACCGGCGCGAGCAAGCTGCAAGGCGTTTTGCAGGTCGGACAACTGCAGGCTGAACTCACCGGAGCGTCCAACCTGGCCATCCAGGGTACTGCCGACACCTTCGATCTGATCGCCGAAGGCGCCTCGCACCTGACCGGATTCGAGTTCGCGACCAACGCTTTCGTCGCCGATCTGGAAGGCGCCTGCGAAGCCTCCCTGACCATCCACGGAGAACTGGAAGTAAAGGCCACCGGCGCCTCCACCGTCTACTACCAGGGGAATGGGGTCGTGACCTACCAGGACCTCACCGGCGGCTCGAAGATCATCAAAGTGAACTAAGGACAATTCACCCTACGAGGCAGGCCGGACAAGCTCCGGCCTGTCGTTCTTCCAAACCAAAAAGCAAGAAAGAAAATGAAAAAGCAGTTGTTTTTGATAATGGCCCTGGGCTTCCTCTGCACAGGACTACTCTCCGCTCAGGAGACCGCCCAGTCTTCTCTCGTGTTGCAATGGGGAATGGGACACCTGAAAAAACAGGACCTCACTTTTTCGCCGATGATCCATAGCGGTTGGTCGCCCATTCAGATCGAGCTGGGCTATCAGCGAAGCAAGCGCCTGGAGCAAAGAGTTTCGGTTCACTACAGCGAATACACCTCCCAGCTCGATCAAGCCTTCACCTTCTACTCCTTCTACAACGGCGAAGGCCGTAACTATCCGCACAATTTCAGCCTGCTGGAGATCAACTACGCTCTCGGCAAACCGCTGGTCA
>JAGQXA010000554.1 GCA_020436865.1 Saprospiraceae bacterium
AGAGCAGGCCCTCCTGGCTGGGATCGGCCCGCACCACCCGGGTGAAATGTTCGGCGGCGATGCCCTGGTCGATGCGGGTCCAGGTGCTGCCGTAGTCCTTGGTGCGATAGAGGTAGGGGCGGAAATCTCCCCATTTGTACATGGTCGCCGCCACGTAAGCGCCCCCGTCGTGGTGCGGATCGGGCTCGATGCTGTTGATCATGATCCATTCCGGCATTTGCGGCGGCGTCACGTTCGCCCAGTTCTTGCCGCCGTCGCGGGTCAGGTAGATCAGGCCGTCGTCAGAGCCGGTCCAGATGAGTCCGGACACCCGGGGCGATTCCGCTGCCGCGAAAATGGTGCAATAGTACTCGACCGAGGTGTTGTCTTTGGTGATCGGACCGCCCGACGGACCCAGTTTACTGGGATCGTTGCGGGTGAGGTCCGGGCTGACCACCTCCCAGCTGGCGCCCTGGTCGGTGCTGAGGTGCAGGTGGTTGGAGGCCGCGTATAATTTCTTCGGGTCGTGCTGCGAGAAGAAAATGGGGAAATTCCATTGAAAGCGGTACTTCATATCTTCGGCCCCGTGCCCCATGGGGTTGTCGGGCCAAACGCTCACGTTGCGTTTGAAGCCGGTTCGGTGATCGATCCGTTCGATCATGCCGTCGTAGCAGCCGCCGTACACGATGTCGTTGTCGAGCGGGTCGACGGCGATATGGCCGCACTCGCAGCCGGCAGTGCTTTCCCAGTCGCGATCGCTGATGGCGCCGCCCTGGCTGCGGTGAGCGATGCGCACGGTCGAGTTGTCTTGCTGGGCCGCATAGATCCGGTAGGGGAAATGATTGTCGGTCGTCAGGCGATAGAACTGGGCGGTCGGCTGGTTGTGGTAGGTCGACCAGGTCGCGCCGCCGTCGTAGGTGACCTGCGCGCCCCCGTCGTCGGCGATGATCATGCGCTGCGGATCCTCCGGGGCGATCCACAGATCGTGGTGGTCGCCGTGCGGCGCGTTATGGGCGGTAAAGGTCTTTCCTCCGTCTTTCGACTTGTGATAACGCACGTTCATGACGTATAACACGTCGGCATCCTGCGGGTCGGCGTAAATGCGGGTATAGTACCAGGCTCGCTGTCGCAGGGCCCGGTCGTCGTTGAGCTTTTTCCAGGTCTTTCCGGCGTCGTCCGAGCGGAATACACCGCCCTCGGCCGCTTCGACGATGGCCCAAACGCGTTCCGGATTGACCGGCGAAACCGCCACTCCAATGATGCCGATGGTGCCGGTCGGCAGCCCTTCGTTGTCGGATAGGTTCGTCCAGGTATCGCCTCCGTCGGTACTTTTCCATAGACCGGAGCCTTCCCCGCCGCTCGAAAGATCGTAGGGGGTACGCTTCACCCGCCAGGTGGTGGCATAAAGGATGCGGGGATTACCGGGATCGAGCAGGAGGTCGACGGCTCCGACCTCGTCGCTCACGTAGAGGATCTTTTGCCAGGTCTTACCGCCGTCGGCGCTGCGAAAAACGCCACGCTGCTCGTTCGGCGCGAACAGATTGCCCATGGCGGCGGCATACACCAGGTCGGGGTTCTGCGGATGAATGCGGATGCGCGGCACATGACGCGACTCGGTCAGTCCGCATGACGTCCAGGTCTTTCCGGCGTCGAGGCTCTTCCAGATCCCGTAGCCGAAGGAAACGTTGCCGCGGACGGTAACCTCC
Source organism: Saprospiraceae bacterium (assembly GCA_020436865.1). GTDB lineage: Bacteria > Bacteroidota > Bacteroidia > Chitinophagales > Saprospiraceae > JAGQXA01. Next base: position 1,686 of record JAGQXA010000554.1, read on the forward strand.
CCGCCGCCCACGTAGATCACGTTGGGGTCTGACTCACTGACCGCAACCGAGCCGATCGAGCCGCCGAAGAAACCGTCGGAAATGTTCTCCCAATTGCGCCCGCCGTTGGTCGTGCGCCATACGCCGCCGCCCGTGCTGCCGAAGTAGAATAGCCCGGGCTTGCCCGGCACGCCGGTCACTGCAGCGGAGCGCCCCCCGCGATACGGACCGATCGGCCGCCACTGCAGGGCGTCGAGCATTTCCTGGGGGTAGTTAGACTGGGCCGGCAACGGCTGCGGATAGACGGCCGCAAGGAGCGTCAGGATGCCCAGGCACGTCCAGATGGACCGGAAAGCAGCTGTGGGATTTCTCATAAGCGTTTACCATTTTGCAAAACCAGAAGTGTGGTGGACCAGACGGGAATTTGCCTCATTTGGAAGAGGGGAGCACGGAAGATAAGTGTGTTCTCGAAAATTTCCCGGTAAAATGCCAGGGTTTTGCAAAAAAAAGACGGCATCCGGCATTTTTGGCCGGCATTTTGCTGTAGGGATATCACAACATACTATGAGAAGTCAACCTGCTCCTTCCCTGAGGATCGTATGCCGATCCTCCGTCTTCCGACTTCTCTCCTTTTTCCAAACGAACAAACACGCTGTAACCCTATTCCGGGCCGTTCCCGTCGGGCGGTATTCCTGCGTTCAGGAAATCTCTGCGGGACCCGGAAGGGAGAGAATTGCATTTTCCAACAAAAAGAACCAGAAAATGAAAGGAAAAACCGTCGGAACCAATTGGAAAAAAGCCATGCTGCACGCCTGGCTGAGCTTACTGCTGCTACTGGCCTTCTACTATCTGTCGTTCGGATAGATCAGCGATCGGAAAATCTGGCACGCTTATTGCTTTATCAAGGGTGATGTTAGTGATCAGAGGTTAATCCCTGCCTCCGCAAAAGAATTATTTGGAGTGGATATTGAAGAGCTCCTGCCCGGTTTGGGTGGGGGCTTTTTTTGTTAATTGGGTAATTGGGTAATTGGGCCCAATCAACCAATCACCCAATAAACCAAGAGAAAACCCCCGTCGACTGACGAGGGCTTCCTGGCAAATTATGAGAAAAAATACCCTTTCCAAAATTGATGAAAGATAAAGGATGAAAGAGAAAAGACGGCTACCTCCCGATCCTCACACTCAAACTCATTTCAAGACGATCTTTCGGGCGAGCCGCTGATTGCCCTGGCGGACCAGCAGAAAGTACTTTCCGGGGCCGTTCTGGGCGAGGTTGACGTCGTCGCTGAAGCGTCCGCTGAAGGAGCCGAGATCGTAGTCGTAGATCA
>JAGQXA010000555.1 GCA_020436865.1 Saprospiraceae bacterium
AAACGGTGGACTTCCGCCGATATCCACCAGGCCATCCAGAAACTCCAGGTGCTGGGCAGCGCGCTATATGTGGCGGCCCATCCCGACGACGAGAACACCCGGCTCATTTCCTATCTGTCGAACGAAGTGAAAGCCAACACCACTTATCTGTCGCTCACCCGGGGCGACGGCGGTCAGAATCTGATCGGCACCGAGATCCAGGAATTATTGGGAGTCATCCGCACCCAGGAGCTGCTGGCCGCTCGCCGCATCGACGGGGGGCAACAAACCTTTAGCCGGGCCAACGATTTCGGCTATTCGAAACATCCCGACGAAACCCTCGCCATCTGGAACGAAGAGGCCGTGTTGTCCGACGTCGTCTGGGCCATTCGCAAATATCAGCCCGACATAATCATCAACCGCTTCGACCACAATTCGGCCGGCGAAACGCATGGACACCACACCTCCTCGGCCATCCTGTCGCACCGGGCCTTCGATCTGGCCGGTCGCCGCGACGTCTATCCCGAACAGTTGCAGTGGGTGGCCCCCTGGCAACCCGAACGGCTCTATTTCAATACGTCCTGGTGGTTCTACGGGAGCCAGGAAGCCTTCGATCAGGCCGACAAGTCGAATATGCTGAGCATGGACGTCGGCGTCTACTACCCCGTTCTGGGAAAATCGAACACCGAAATTGCCGCCGAAAGCCGCAGCATGCACAAGTGCCAGGGCATGGGCAACACCCTCAGCCGGGGTACGCAACTCGAATACCTCGAAGTACTGAAGGGCCCCAAACCCACAGATCCGCACGACCCGTTTGCGGGGATCAACACGACCTGGACGCGCCTGGCCGGCGGCGCACCGATCGGCGAGCGCATCGCGAAGATCGACCGCGAGTTCCGCTACGAGAAGCCCGGCGCGAGCGTACCGGCCCTGCTCGATGTTTGCCGCATGATCGAACAACTGCCCGACGGACATTGGAAACAGGTGAAGCTGGCCGAAGTCAAGGAGGTCATCGGCGCCTGCCTGGCCCTCTACCTGGAAGCGGTGGCCGACGACTATTCGGCCACGCCGGGCCAATCCGTGCAGCTGAGCCTGGAAGCGATCAACCGCTCGGGCGTGGAGGTCAGCCTGCGCTCGGTCGAATACCTGCCTGCCGGACAGGACAGCTTGCTTGAACTGCCGCTGGCGAACAATGCTTCTCTGACCTGGAAGCAGACCGTGACCATTCCCTCCGACGCCCACTATACCAGTCCGTACTGGCTAAATCAGCCCTGGGAATTGGGCATGTACACCGTACCGGATCAGACCCTGCGCGGCCTTCCGGAAACGCCGCGCCTGCTGCGCGTGCGCTTTCACCTCACGGTGGCCGGACAACCTCTGTCGCTCGATCGCGACGTGGTGTACAAGCGCACCGATCCGGTCGAAGGCGAAACCTATCGCCCATTCGAGGTGCTGCCGCCCGTTTTTGTCAACCTCGAAGAAAAGGTATACGTGTACGCCAATGCCGCTCCGAAGCCCGTGCGGGTGGTCGTCAAGGCCGGCCGGGCCAAAGCGGAGGGAACGGTCCGCCTGAAAACCCCTCCGGGCTGGCGGGTCGAGCCGGATAGCATAGCGTTCTCCCTCGCCTTGAAAGGGCAGGAACAGGTGCTTAGCTTCGAGCTGTACCCCCCTCTGGAGCAGAGCGAAGGAGAGATCCACGCCCTTGCCCAACTGCCGGAAGGCGCCTACGGACAAGAGCTGGTGCTCATCGAGTACGACCACATCCCCACCCAAAGCGTGCTGCGCCGGTCGCAGGCCCGGGCCGTCAAGCTCGACCTGCACAAAGCCGGCAACCGCGTGGCCTATATCATGGGAGCGGGCGACGAGATCCCGGCCAGCCTCGAACAGATCGGCTACGAGGTCAGCGTGCTGAGCGAACGGGAGATCAATCTGGCCAACCTGAAAAAATACGACGCCGTTATCCTCGGAGTGCGAGCCTACAACACGGTCGATCAGTTGAAATTTGCCCAACCGGAACTGTTCCAGTATGTCGAAGAGGGCGGAACCATGATCGTACAGTACAATACGACCTGGCGCATGCAATTCCCGGCCGATCAGATCGCGCCCTATCCCTTGCAACTCTCGCGCGACCGGGTGACCGTAGAAGACGCTCCGGTTAGCTTTCTGCTGCCGGGGCACGAAGTGCTCAACCATCCCAACAAGATCGGACCGGAGGATTTCCAGGGTTGGGTGCAGGAACGCGGACTCTATTTTCCGGACCAGTGGGACGAAGCGCATTTTCAAGCGGTCCTTTCCTGCCACGACCCCGGTGAAACCCCGAAAGACGGCGGCCTCCTGGTCGCCCAGTACGGTAAAGGCTACTACATCTACACCGGGTACTCCTGGTTCCGGCAATTGCCGGCCGGCGTACCGGGAGCATTCCGCCTCTTCACCAACCTGATCTCCATTGGCAAGACGGAAAGACCCTAGCATCCAGTATCCAGCATCCAATATCACATGACTCACGAGCCCATACCCGAACACGAACGCCCGCCGGTCTTCCGAGCCTGGTGGCAACTTTACGCCTTCGTGCTGATCCTGCATGCCTTGATCATCGCCTTGTTCTACGTGTTCACACACCACTACTCCTAACCGCACACTAAAACTCTCACCCATGCACTTGATCGACTGGCTGGTCATGGCAGGCACTCTTCTCTTCATCGTCGCCTACGGCACCTGGAAGACGCGCAGCGTGTCGAGCGTCAAAAGTTATCTGCTCGGCGACAAAGACTTGCCCTGGTGGACGATCGGCCTTTCCATCATGGCCACGCAAGCCAGCGCCATTACGTTCCTGTCGACGCCGGGCCAGGCATTCGACGACGGGATGCGCTTCGCCCAGTTCTACTTCGGCATGCCGGTGGCCATGGTCATCCTGTGCGTGTTCTTTTTACCGGTGTACTACCGCTTGAACGTCTACACGGCCTATGAGTACCTCGAAGGCCGGTTCGATCTGAAAACGCGTAGCCTGACGGCATTCCTCTTCCTGCTATCGCGCGGCCTGGCCGCCGGTATCACCATCTACGCCCCGGCCATTATCTTGTCGACTATTCTGGGTTGGTCGTTGTTTTGGACGAACCTCGTCATCGGGCTGCTCGTGATCTTCTACACCGTCGTGGGCGGCACCAAGGCCGTAAGCGTCACGCAGAAGCAACAGATGATCATCATTCTAACCGGCATGTTCGTGGCGGCAGTGATGCTCGTCCTCAAATTGCCTTCCGACGTCAGTTTCGGCGATGCGGTGGCGGTGGCCGGCAAGATGGGTAAGCTGAACGTGGTCGATTTCGAGTTCGATCTGTCGAACCGCTACACTTTCTGGTCGGGCATGCTGGGAGGGGTATTTCTGTTCCTCTCCTATTTCGGCACCGACCAGTCGCAGGTGCAGCGGTATCTGTCGGGGAAATCGCTGGCCGAAAGCCGTCTGGGACTCTTGTTCAACGGCATCATCAAGGTGCCGATGCAATTCCTGGTGCTCTTTGTCGGCATCCTGGTGTTTGTGTTCTTCCAGTTCGTGCGCCCGCCTGTCCACTTCAACAACGCCAACCTCGAGAAGGTCGAGCAATCGGCTTATGCTGGAACGCTGGCCGCGCTCGATTCGCAACATGAAGACGTTTTTTCGCAAAAACAGGAAAGCGTGCGGGAACTGATCGGCGCCATGCGTTCGGAAGATGAAGCGGGCATTGAGGTGGCCCAGCAGCAGCTGGCCGGCTTTATGCAGCAGGAAGCTTCGATCCGGCAGGAGGTCAAAGCCCTGATCCACTTCACCGACCCGAACCTGGAGACCGAAGACAACGATTATGTATTCATCACCTTCGTCATCCACTACCTTCCGATCGGACTGGTGGGTTTGTTGCTGGCCGTGATCTTTTCGGCGGCGATGTCGTCGACCTCTTCCGAGCTCAATGCGCTGGCCACCACGACCGTGATCGACTTCTACCGGCGTTCGATCCGCACGCGGGAAACCGACCGGCACTACCTGCACGCCTCGAAGGGCTTCACGGTCATGTGGGGCGCCCTGGCACTGCTCTTTGCCATGTTCGCCTCGCTCTTCGACAACCTGATCGAGGCGGTCAACATCGTGGGGTCGTTGTTCTATGGCACCATTCTCGGCATCTTTCTGGTCGCTTTCTTTTTCCGGAAGGTGCGTGCCGACGCAGTCTTCCTGGCGGCCCTGGTAGCCGAGTTTTTGGTGATCTGCATTTATCTGATGGGCTTTCTCGACGCCTTCCGCTTTCCGTTCCTCTGGATGTCGCTGCAATTCTACATCGCCTACCTTTGGCTAAACCTCATCGGCTGTACTCTGGTGGTCGTGTTTGCGGTCTATCTGCAATTCTTGATGGGGGGCGGAGGCCGGGGAGCGGTAGCTGCATCGAGGGGGTAAAAAAAATGGGGCTCCCGAACCAGGAGCCCCATTTTTTTATTCCGGGCCGAAATTGCTTACGACTTGTCGTTACCGGCTTTGGGCTTTTCGTCTTTCGAGCCCGGGGCCATCGACTTGCTGCCGCCGCCGACCATGCCTTTCCATTCGGCGATCGACTTTTCGTTCATCCGCACGTAATCCATGTTGCCTTCGGACTGAGCCATGGCTTTGGATTTTTCGGCGGTAGCGATCGCTTCCGGGTATTTCTTCATGTCGGCCAGGATCAGGGCCTCGCGGCGCAACTGCCAGAAACGCGGATCCATCTTATTGGCTTTCTGGATGTACTCCAGGGCCTGGTTCAGGTCTTTGCCGGATTCATGGTAATAGGTCGCAGCCTGATAGTAATCGCGGGAGGTCGGACCGGCGAGCGTGCGCTCGATCGAGGTCATGACCGGCTTGTCGACTTCCATTTCGAGTTTGACTTCGACCAGGGTGTTTTCCCAGATCAATTCCAGTTCGGCCGAGTTGTTGCGCACATTGCCGATATTGATCAGCAGGGTCTCCACCAGATGGTTCATCTTTTGCGGCTTGACGGTCACGCGCAGAGCCTCTTGGTCCTGCTTGTATTCTTGCGGAACGCCCCATTGGGAGAGGTCTTTGTAGAAAATAACGTCCCACTTGTCGGCGCCCGGCACCGTGTAGAGGGCGTATTTTCCGGCAGCTAGTTTCTGTCCTTCGACCATGACGTCATCGCTGAAGCTGATCTTGGTCGAGGCGTTGGCGCCGGTCCGCCACATTTGGCCGAAGGGCACGAGGCCGTCGGCGGCAAAAATGGTGCGGTCTTTCACGCCGGGGCGTGAGTATTCGATCTCGATGTCGGTCAGGCCTACGGTCGTGGAGTACTTAGCCACGGGGCTGGGCGCCGGCGTCTTGATCTGGGCCTGTACGGCCATGCCCGTCAGGGCAAGTACACAAAGAGTAACAAGGATCTTTCTCATTAGAATTTGGTTTGTTTACGAATTTGGAAAGCAGATATGGTTGGTAAATTTACCAAACCACTAATTCAACGTTTCTCCGGAAACAGGGTTTAACGTTTTGTTAAATTGTCTGAAAAGCCGGTCTACCGGATCAGGTGCAGTTCGCCGAAGTCGACATCCGGATTATCGCGGTCGGGCAGCTGATACTCAGCACGCCAGATGTATACGTCACTTGTCAATGCCTCGTCGTCGAGTTCGCCATCCCAGCCGAGGTCGGGATCGGTCGTTTCGAAAACCAGTTCGCCCCAGCGGCTGAACACCTGCAGCCGGAAGGTCAGGGGCGTACAGTTGAAAAGAGCCTTGAACTGGTCGTTGTTGCCGTCGCGGTCGGGGGTAAAAGCCGTGGCGAACTGCAGGTCGCAGGCCTCGGTTTCGGAGCAGTCCTCCACCTGGAAGGCGATATTGTCGATCAGCGGACAGCCGGAAGCCGTTTGGGCGGCGAGTGACAACAGATAGGTTCCGCTGTCGATGGGGATGATGCCGAAAATGGCGTCCTCGCTAGTTACCTCGTCGTTGAGGGTCCAGAGATATTCGGTCAGGTCGGCATCCGACTGGGCAGAGAACAACAGGGTCGAATCAACGCAAAGCACCCCGTCGAGCACGATGGAGAGATCGGACACCGAATTCGGCTCGTCGCCGGAGTAGTCCAGATTCATCGTATACGCGTCGAAATCGCCGAAGCCGTAGCTATACGCCAGGAACGGGGTCGTGCCCGTCAGGGAATGAAATCCTTCGTCGAGTTCCACTTGTGTCCAGGCGAAGTTCGGATTGGCGGCGTAGGTCGTGAAGGTCGCGGCAAGGGGATTCCCGTCGAGCGTCAGACTCCCGGTGGCATCGGAGGGCACGACGATATTGACGAAGTGTTTGAGGAAATAGGGGCTTCCCAGTCCGTTGATTTCATCGGAGGCCCGCCAGCGCGTAGAGAATCCCTGGCGGGTTGCCGGAAAGAGCTGCAACATATTGGGATCGCCCAGTCCCGACGGGTTGCACCCCTGGCTGGAATTGAACTGGGCGACCGACACGGGCCGGTCGGCGCTGATGTAGGCGGCGGCGGCGAGTTTGGTCTGGAAAAACTCGCCGGCATTGAGCGAGGCCACTTCGTCACAGTCGATATACACATGCGTGTTGTTTTCGGCGGCTACGACGCGGATCTGGTCGCCCCCTTGCCCCCGGAAGGGCACGAACAGGTAGTCGGCACCCCAACGGTCGGTCGGGATCGCCTGATCGTAGAGGTGGCTGTCGGCTCCGGGGAAGCAGATCTCGATATTCGCCTTCGTCGCTCCGCTGAAGACCGCTACGGGCGAGCCGCTTAGGCTTCGGATGAGAGTGCCGGTCAGGTCGCCGGCAGATTGCACCTGGTAGCTCTGTCCTTCGTCGAGCACCACGCTAAAGGGCGCCCCTCCCGGGTGCAGGCCTTCCGTCAGGGCCGTGGGGGTGATCTCCACCTCGGTCGCGTCGGCCGTGCTGACGATCACCAGGCAAGTCGGCGAATCCTGGCTCTGATCTTCGTCGAGGTAGCAGCTCACGCGGTACTCCGTGCCCAATTCTTCAACGGGCAATACCAGGCTACTTTCGGAAAAATAGGCGCGATAGTGGAAGGCTCTCACCTGGATGGGCCGATCGGCCGTCACCCGGATACCCTTATTGTCGACGATCTCGGATTGTTCCGAGTACCAGACGGCCTGCGGGAGCGGGAAGTCGGTCACGAATCCGGCCGGCGATACGAAGTTGAAGGTGAGGCCGGTAGCCGGTACGCTGATGGTTACATTGGCGTCTTCCTCGGCGGTGGTTTGCACGACGAAACGAGGCTCGTCGTTGAAAAGCAGGTCGATATTTTCCATATAGCCGATCCAGAATTCGGTGCCGGAAGTCGTCGGTTGGGCAAACAGGGCCGACAACGGCAAGGTAGCCAGAACCAGTAGGGCAAAGAGCAAATTCCTTTTCATAGAGATGGTCTTTTCGCTGGAAAAAGATAATTTTCGGGGGATTGGTTTTCTGAACCGGGCACTATCTTTGCCCAATCTCCGGCAAAAGT
>JAGQXA010000080.1 GCA_020436865.1 Saprospiraceae bacterium
TCCACGACGCAAAACGGACCGATGCTGACACCGCTCTCCACGATCGCTTCCGGATGTACGAAGGCCAGATCGGAAACCCCTCCCGAGCCCTCCCGGTAGGGGTCAAAGGCCTCCAGCAACTGGGCGACCGCCGTGTATACATCGGGCACGCGAATGAGGGTCGGCCGAACGCGGCGGGCAGCCACAAAGTCGCGGTCGACCAGTACGGCGGAGGCCTCCGATTCGTACAAGAAAGACTCGTACTTTGGGTTCGCCAGAAAGGAGATCGTTCCCGAACGCCCCTCTTCGATCTTGGAAGGGCGCTCGACGATCACTTCGGGATCTCCCTCCACCACCCCGCCAACCAATTCGGCAATTTGCCGCGCTGTAATTTGCATTCAGCAAAGGTAGGATAATTCCGTTAAAGTTTTAGCCCGTGTCTCCCTCCAAAAGATCGGGTCGCGTCCTTGGGGTTCCTGCAAACAGTCCTATCTTTATGGCCAAAATGACCCTCCTCACCATAGGCGCCGACGAGGCCGTCGCCCGGGGGCCACAAGCCCGGCTGCTGACCCAGGAACTGGAAGGATCGGGGCTTACCGTACGGTTCGAATACCTGCCGGCCGGCAAGCTCTCCGACGCCCTGCTCGATGGCGTGATCGACCTCGCCTTTCATCCGCTCTGGCAATTGCCCGCAAACCCGGTCGACGCGATTTCCATTGCCGCTCTCACTACCCGAGAAGACCCGGCCTATGCCTTGCTGATCCAACCCGCAGCCGTGGCCGGCAAACCTTTGCGTCTACGTGAAGGGGCTTCCGTATCCGTTTCGTTCCCCTTTGCGGGCGCTCAGTTGCAATACTTTCGTCCTGACCTTCAGATCGTTCACAATAGCTTCCTCCCCGACCCCACCACCCTCCTTCAACAGAAAGCGGTCGACGCCGTGCTGTGGCCGGTATCCAACCTCCCTTCCGAACAAGGCGATTGGGAATTCGTGCGGCTGCACCCTCGCGAGTTCGTGCCGCCCCCCGGCCAGGGCGCCTATGCTTTGCTGGTCCGGACCGGCGATCGGACGCTACGCCAACGATTACGAGATTTCCACCACCCGGAGGTTTCGGCAGTGACGAATGTCGAGCGAAAGGTCCTGCGCCTCCTGGGGGGCGATCCGAAGTTGCCGCTCGGCGTTTTCTGCTCTCGCGACGAAGCGGAGAATTTCCACGTTTGGGCCGTCATGGGGGCAACAGAAAGGAAGCCCTTGCGACGGGTGCAATTGTCCTCCAACACTTCGCATCTGCTGGCCGAACGGGTGGTCGAGGAATTGGAAAGGGAGGGATAAGACTGGAGGGCTCAACGCTCGACGACGACCTTCGCCCAGGCCACCTGCTGCAGTCCTCGCAGTTGCAGCCAGTACACTCCTGGAGGCCAGCTTGAAACTTCGATTTCCAGGACACCGGCAAACGCTTCCGCTTTTTCCCATATCAGGCTTCCGGTGGCACTGAGCACCAGGGCATGGCTGAAACCGGCTTCCCCCGTTTCCACATAAAATTCACTCGCAACCGGGTTCGGCCTGATGGCGAGCAATGGCGAAACCGGAGCCTCCTTTGTCGCCGAAAACGGAGCACAGGTCGGCAGGAGGTGTTCCTGTACGGCCGAGAACACGCTCTCTTCAGCGGTATAGAATGCGCTGTGATCGCCGAACGAGTATCCTTCGGCGCCGAAATAGCCATTGGTCAGGAACACGATGCCCAAGGCAGGATCTTTGGCAAAATACAGATCGCTGATAAGCCCATAGGCTTCTCCCGGATGACCAAAGCACTGGAAGCCATCCAGCACGATATCGCCCCCGGCGGCGTTGGTCGTGCGATGGACCCCAAGTCCCCAGCTATTGAACAGGTTGTAGTAGTTATCGCCGTTGGCCCCGTTGTAGGTCCACTGTGGACTATGCATCAACTGCACGGTAGCCGTATCGAGCAGTTGAACGCCCCCGACCCAGCCCAGTTGCAGATGGAGTTGCAGAAAAGCCATTAGGTCGCGAGCGCTGGCGCGCAAGCTACCCTGCGGACCGAAGATCAGCCCGTTACTGCCCGGAACATATCCGCTGAGATCGAGCGGGTCGGGCGGAACGCCCTGATAATTGTCGATCTGCGGCAAGCCGTTGCGATACAGCACCGACACGTTGTCGATGTTGGGCAGATCGAGCACGTTGAAGCTTCCGGTCATGCCCAGCGGCAACAGAAGCTCTTCGCGCACGAACTGGTCGAAACGTTGTCCGGACAGAGCTTCGATCAAAGTACCGATCACGCCATAATTGAGGTTACTATAGGTAAAATACGCTCCCGGCGGTTGGGCGCCCCAAAGGTCGGTTGTATAATAGTCGCCTCCAGGTATCAGCAATTCGCCAATGGGCGGCGGAGGCGCGGTAGCAAAAGTGGCGTTGAGAAAGTTGAAATAGCCATTGCCGTCGCGCAGCCCGGACGTATGTGAAAGCAGGGAACGAAAGGTCACGGCCTGAGCGGGAAAGTTCGGGTGCTGCAGTTCGAAGCCGAGATAGTCGCTCACGTCATCGTCGAGCCCGAACAGCCCTTGTTCGTAGAGGAGCATCAAGGCTGTAGCGGTGACCATTTTCGAAATGGAGGCTACCCGAAACAAGGTACTGTCGGTCACCTGCCGGTTGGCAGCCAGATCGGCTTGCCCGAAATAAAACTCGTCGACCGTCTGGCCCTCGCAGGCCACAATGACGGCCATGCCAACCAGATCGTGATCAATGGCGCCGTCGATCAGATCCTGGGTAAAAGTCTGCCCGCAAAGCGGCGACGAAGAGATCGTCAGGCAACAGGCCATCAGTCCGACGGAAGCGATCAGGGAAATGCGCATGCGGCTTGTTTTTGCGTTTTTGTCCGCCTCAAAAGTAACTAATTTGAAAAAAAGCGTTATGATGATCGATCAAACATCGACCATGACAGCACTGAAGACCATCTCGATCGTGGCGCTGCTCGCCCTGCTCTTATCCGGCTGTGGGCAAGGCGAGCAATCGACCGAACTTGCCGCCGCCAATGGCGAAGAGACGATCGACCTGAGCGATTTCTACCGCTTCTATCAGGAATTCCATCGCGACAGCCTGTACCAGATCGAACACATCATCTTTCCCCTGGAGGGCCTCCCGCAGGAAGTCGACAGCCTGACGCTGAGCCGCGGCGATTTCCGCTGGGAACGCGAAACCTGGACGATGCACCGCCCCTTCGATTTCCAAACGAGCGAATTCCAACGGGAGCTCATCCCCATGAGCGAATCCCTGGTGGTCGAACGCATCGTCCACCAGAGCGGGCAGTTCGGCATGGTGCGTCGCTTCGCCCGGATCGGCGACGACTGGTACCTGATCTACTATGCGGCCCTGAACCGCTTGCGCGGGCAAACCGGCTAATCGTTCTGGCGACGCTCGTGCTCGAGCAACCACTGCTTGCGCCATAGCCCTCCGCCATAGCCGGTCAATTTTCCATCGGCGCCGATCACGCGGTGGCAGGGCACAATGATTGCCAGGCAATTCTTGCCGTTGGCCCTTCCCACGGCCCGGACGGCCTGCGGACGGCCGATCGTTGCGGCCAGTTTTCCGTAGGAACGCGTTTCCCCGGCCGTGATTTCCTGTAGCGCCTCCCAGACGGAGCGCTCGAACGGGCTCCCGTGCAGCACCACCGGCACGCTGAACTCCCTGTCTTTTCCAGAAAAATACACGGCCAAATTCTCTTCGATCTCGTCGAGGTACGCATGCGCTCCCGGCAGCACCACGGCGCCCGTACGCCGGCGCAATACGAGGATCTCCCGCTCGAGCCCGCGGCGATCGACAAATTCGAGCAGATGCAGCCCTCGATCGTCGGCCAGCGCGACCATGGCCCCCAGGGGCGTGTCGATCCATCTTGCGAACAGGACCGCCAGCTCGTCGCTGCGACTTCCCGCCTGTCCGAACACTTTCCGGAAGGCTTCCCAAAAACCGCTGGCCGATCCGTAACCGCTATCGAGCTGTGCGCCGATCACCGAATCGCCTTCGCGCAATTGCACCAACGCGCGGCCCATGCGCCGGGCCCGTTGGTAGGCCTGGAAGGTCATGCCGCAATAGCGCTTGAAATGCCGGCGGGCCGCCGCCGGGTCGATTCCCATCTGACGCAGATCGGCATCGCGGATGCGCTCGTCGGGATGCGATTCAAAACGCTCCAGAAGCTTTCGCACCAGCGGCGAGGAAGGTACATTTTCCTCCAGAGGCCGGCAGCGCAGGCAGGGGCGGTAGCCGCGATACATCGCTTCTTCCCGGGAAGAGAAGAACTCGACATTCTCCGGTTTCGGTTTGCGGGCCGGACAGGTCGGGCGACAAAAAATACCGGTCGTTTTCACGCCCACAAAAAAGACGCCTTCATAGGCGCGATCTTTCTCCAGCAAGGCCCGGTACATGGCGGCAACCGGCGGCAGCGACTTGACCATAACTTTTCTGTTGATTGGTTCGGTACAAAGGTACGGGCTTCGGCAGGCCGCCGCATTCGTTTTTTGTACAGGGAATTCTCTTTTTTAGTAGAAAGAGGAAAGAGGAAAGAGGAAAGACGAGTGCCTACCACACTTCATTGGGCAGCAGGTACTGCTGTACATACTCCCGGGCCCCCTCCTCCAGGGATTGAAACGGGCGGTCGTAGCCGGCTTGCCGGAGTTTATCCATCCGGGCCTCCGTGAAGTACTGGTACGTATCGCGAATATCGACGGGCGTATCGATGAACTCGATCTTCGGTTCGAGCTGCAGGGCGCGGAAAGTGGCGGTGGTCAGGTCCAGGAAGGTGCGCGCCCGGCCAGTTCCCACATTGTACAGGCCGCTGGGGGCCGTCGCGCCGAAGAGGAACCACATCACCTCGACCACATCCCTGACGTAGATAAAATCGCGCGACTGGTGGCCATCGGCCACGTCGGGCCGGTGCGAGCGGAACAACTTCATCGAGCCGGTTTTTCGGATCTGGTGAAAGGCGTGGAAGACCACCGACGCCATGCGCCCTTTGTGATACTCGTTCGGACCGTAGACGTTGAAGAATTTCAGCCCGGCCCAGAAGGGCGGCGCCTTCGACTGCTGCAAAGCCCAGGCATCGAAATCGTTTTTCGAGCGCCCATAGGGATTCAGGGGCGCCAGCTTCTCTACCAGTTCATGAGCATCGTCATAGCCCTGTTCGCCGCCGCCATAGGTGGCCGCGCTCGAGGCGTAGACGAGCGGGATCGCGCGCTCGGCACAGTACTCCCACATGCGCTGCGAGTAGTACAGGTTCAGTTCGTCGAACACCGCCGTATCCTGTTCGGTCGTATCGGTGCGGGCGCCCAGATGAAAGACAAAGGAGACCTCCTCCCCCATCCGCTCCAGCCAGGGGAAAAGTCCATCGCGTCGAACCGCAGCGATCCGGGCCTTCTCGCGCCAGTTGCGGGCCTTGTCTGTCCGCGAAAAATCGTCGGCCAACACGAGGTTCTTGTAACCCTCGTCGTTGAGCTTACGCGCGAGACAACTTCCAATAAATCCGGCGGCTCCGGTAATGACGATCATTTCTTTTTTTAGTAGAAAGAGGAAAGTAGAAAGTAGAAAGAGGGGCGTTCTGGCCGCCTTCGACGGCCAGAACGGGGTTATTGGTCCTTATTCTTCTTGTACGGCATAGCTCTCGATCGGCGGGCAGGTGCAGATCAGATGGCGATCGCCGTAGGCATTATTGACCCGGCCGACGGCCGGCCAGAACTTGTAGCCTTCGCGCAGGTAGGGCAGCGGGTACACGGCCTTTTCCCGGCTGTAGGAGTACGGCCACTGGTCGGAAGTGGCCAGATAGGCGGTGTGCGGAGCGTTGGTCAGCACATTCGACATTTGGTCGGCCGAGCCCGCAGCGATCTCATCGATCTCCTTGCGGATCTGCAGCAGCGCTTCGCAGAAGCGATCCAACTCCGCCTTACTTTCGCTTTCGGTCGGCTCGATCATGATCGTTCCGGCTACCGGGAACGACAGCGTGGGCGCATGAAACCCGTAGTCGATCAATCGCTTGGCCAGATCCTCGGCGCTGACCAGCGCCTTGAACGGCCGCAGATCGATGATCAGTTCGTGGGCCGAGCGCCCCATTTGGCCGGTGTACAGCACTTCATAGGCCCCCTCCAACCGCTCTTTGATATAGTTGGCGTTCAGGATAGCATACTTGGTTGCGCTGGTCAATCCGCCGGCTCCCAGCATCCGGATGTAGCCGTAGGAGATCAGGAGGATGCTGGCGCTACCGAAGGGGGCCGACGAGACGGCCCGAATGCCTTCTTCACCGCCCGTTTCCACGAAATGGTGTTTCGGCAGGAAGGGCGCGAGGCTCTCGTTGACGCAGATGGGGCCCATACCGGGTCCACCGCCGCCATGCGGAATCGCGAAGGTCTTGTGCAGATTGAGGTGGCAGACATCGGCCCCGATGATCGCCGGATTGGTCAGGCCGACCTGGGCATTCATGTTGGCGCCGTCCATGTACACCTTGCCGCCATTCTCGTGGATGATCTCGCAGATCTCGTGAATGGCCGTTTCGAACACCCCGTGTGTCGAGGGATAGGTCACCATCAGGGCGGCCAGGGTATCGCGGTATTGTACGGCTTTGTTCCGCAGATCGTCGGTGTCGATATTGCCGTTATCGTCGCAGGCGACCACGACCACCTCCATGCCCGCCATCACGGCGCTGGCCGGGTTCGTGCCATGCGCCGAGGAAGGGATCAGGGCCACGGTGCGATGCCCGTCGCCGTTCGCCAGGTGATAGGCGCGGATGGTCAGCAGGCCCGCGTATTCGCCCTGTGCGCCCGAGTTCGGTTGCAAAGAGCAAGCGGTAAAGCCGGTGATCTCACACAGATAGTTCTCCAGGTCGCGCACGATCTCGACGTAGCCCTGCACCTGATCCTGCGGTGCGAAGGGGTGGATATGGGCAAACTCCGGCCAGCTCAAGGGAATGAGTTCGGTCGCGGCGTTCAATTTCATGGTACAGCTGCCGAGCGCGATCATGGAATGAGCCAGGGAGAGGTCGCGATTCTCCAGGCGCTTGATATATCGCATCAACTCGGTTTCGGTATGGTAGCTGTTGAAGACCTCGTGCGTCAGGTAATCGGGCTCCCGCTGCAAGGCAGCCGGCAACTGAAAGGCGGCCGGTTCGGCAAAGTCCGCGCGGTGTGAGCCATCGACGGCTTCATTGAACAGGCTGATCAGCAGGTCGATATCCTCTTCGAAGACGGTTTCGTCGAGCGCGATCTGGATCGTGCCCTCGCCGTAGAAGAAATTGACCTCGTTGGAAGCGGCCAAATGGCGGATCCGCTGCTGCACGGCAGCGTCGACCCGCAGGGTCAGGGTATCGAAGAAGTGGTCGTACAACAGTTCATAGCCCATGGCCCGCAGGTTCGAGGCGAGGATCTGGGCGTAGGTGTGTACCTTTTCCGCGATGGCCCGCACGCCTTTGGGTCCGTGATAGACGGCGTACATCCCGGCCATGATGGCCAGCA
>JAGQXA010000556.1 GCA_020436865.1 Saprospiraceae bacterium
CCGTTGAAGCTGACCATCACCAAGGAAGCCTACCGGGGCAGCAATCGCAACTCGGTGCCCTATTTCAACCCGCAACAAAAAGGCGAGCAGTACAATCCGGCGCTCGACCCGGAACTGAACCTGATCGACGTGCTCAATTTCGTGGGCGCCGACCAGGTCGCCAACTCCAATAATCGCCGGCAGGCGCGAACGTACCTGCCGACCAAGCGCTTTTACATTCAGACCGATCCGCAAAAGGCCTTCCAACTGGGTATGGCCGAACCGCAGGACAGCGGCCGGGTGTATAGCCGCATTCCCGTACAGATCAGCGCCGAAAAGAACTACCTGATCAAGGACGAACTCGCTATTCTCGACGTGATCGCATCGAACATCAACGAACGGCCGGTCTACTTCGCCGTGACCTGCCGGCCTGAGAAGATGTTCGGCTTACAGGATTTCATGCGTCTGGAAGGGTTGAGCCTCCGCATCACGCCGGTGAAGGCCCAGAACACGACCGACCGGCGCGTGTACGGCAGCGTGTACGGGGCCGGCCGGGTCGGCACCGAGCAGGTGTACGGGAACGTGATGGAGAAATTCCGTTGGGGCAATTTTGACAAGTACGACGTGTTCGTCGACAACAGCTATGCCCCAGCTGTACAAAGCCATCATATTATCATGCTGCGCACCGCCGAGGAGCTCATGTATCAGGGCGACAGCACCCGGGCCGTCAATCTTTGCCGGCAGTACCTGGAGGCTTTCCCGCACATGAACTTCCCCTACGACTACCGCACCATGCGTTTCCTGAATATCATGGTGGACGGGGGCGCTTATGAAGAAGCCAAAGCTCACCTGCAACTCCTGGCCGAGCAAACGGTAGAGTTCCTGAAATTCTACGACTCGCTTTCGGTGGAGGCATTGGAAGCCGGCTTCCAATCGGATTTCGCCCTGACCGTCCGGACGAAGGAAGACATTCTGCGCGCCGTGCGCCGCGCCGGCGACACCGAATATGCCGCGCAGCTGGAGGAAACGTTCAAGCCCTTCGACTATCAGTCGCAGTTGCCGCAAACGCCGCCTCCGCCTCCTCCCCCTCAGGAGCAAGGGGAATAATCGGGATATTGGATGTTGGCTGACCCCAGCCAGCATCCAATATTCAATATCCCCGCCAACGCAAGAGCGACGGCGGGCAAAGCAAACATCCAATGCACATCAAGACCATTGCCATCGGCTGCGACCATGCCGGGTTTCCCTATAAAGATCCCATCGTCGAACTCCTTCGGAGCGAGGGGATCGAGGTGCTCGATTTCGGAACCGATTCGACCGATTCGGTCGACTATCCCGATTTTGTGCATCCGGTGGCCGAACAGGTAGAAAGCGGCAAGGCGGATCTTGGAGTGGTCATTTGCGGCAGCGGTAACGGGGTTGCCATGACGGCCAATAAGCACCAGGGCATCCGGGCCGCCTTGTGCTGGACCGAAGAGATCGCCGCTCTGGCGCGCCAACACAACGACGCCAACGTCATCGCCCTTCCGGCGCGTTTTGTCAGCCAGGAACTGGCGCTGCAAATGGTGAAGACCTTTGTACGCACCGACTTCGAAGGAGGACGCCATGGCCGGCGGGTGAATAAAATTGCTTGTTCCTGACCGAAGCACCGACAACCCTTTCCGCAGTCTTTCGTTATTGTTCCTAAAAAATCCCTCGAGATGAAGAGATATCTTTTAGCAGGTCTGTTGTTCCTCGCTGGAACGAACCTTCTTAGCGTCCAAGGGCAGGCGTCGTCGATGCCTTCCGTTCAGATCGCCCGGGAAGAGCAACCGCCTTCTGCCAAACCCGGGCCGGCCGCCCTGGCAGCTACCATCACGGCCGGCGACTTGCGGAATCACCTGACCGTTCTCGCTTCCGACGAGTACGAAGGCCGGGAAACCGGCACAGAAGGGCAACGCAAGGCCGCCGACTACATCGCGCGGTTTTTCCGTTCGCTCGGACTGCCTGCCATCGGCGAGGACGAAAGCTATTTTCAGTCGATCGCCTTTACTGCGACGAGTTGGGAGAACGTGAGCCTGGAGGTCAACGGCCAGATCTATAAGCACCTTTGGGACTTTTATTCCTTTCCGGGCACCAATTCCAGTCTTCCTTCCGCCTCGTATAAGGAAGTGCTTTTCCTGGGGTACGGCATCGACGACCAGGGGTACAGCGACTATCGCGGAGTCGACGTCAAGGACAAGGTGTTGCTGGTATATCCCGGAGAGCCGCTCGATGCCGATAGCGTGTCTTACGTGACCGGTACCCGGCAACTTTCGGAATGGTCGTCGGATTGGCGCAAGAAGCTCGAAGCCGCTCATCGCAATGGCGCGGCCGCCATTTTCATCATTGACTACCAGATCCAAAAGAGCATCGCCGAACAGCGTCGCTTCATGCTGAACCCCCGCCTGCAGATCGGCCGCGGAGAAGAGCCGGAAGGCAAGTACGCCAATAACCTCTTCCTGTCGACCACGCTGGCGAAGGAGATCATGGGCAAGCGCATGAAGAAGGTGATCAAGGCCCGCGACGGCATCCTGGCCACAGGCAAGCCCGCATCCGTTAAACTGAAGACAAAACTGACCCTTCAGCAGGACAAGCGCATTCGTCAGGTGCTTGGCTCGAATGTACTCGGGTACATCGAAGGCAGCGACCCGGCGCTGAAGGACGAAGTGGTGGTCGTGTCGGCTCACTATGACCACCTGGGCAAGAAAGGCGAAGATATTTTCAACGGCGCCGACGACAACGGTTCCGGCACCTCCACCGTGCTGGAGGTGGCTCAGGCCCTGGCGGAAGCCAAAAAGCAGGGCGCCGGACCGCGTCGCAGCGTGTTGTGCCTGCTCGTTTCAGGCGAGGAGAAGGGCCTTCTCGGCTCGAAGTACTACGTGGAAAATCCCGTTTTCCCGCTGGAAAACACGGTGGCCGACGTCAACGTCGATATGGTCGGCCGGGTCGACAAAAAGCATGCCGACAACCCGAACTACATTTACGTGATCGGGTCCGACCGCCTGAGTACCCAACTGCATGAGATCAACGAAACGGCGAATGCCACTTACACCCAGTTGGAACTCGACTACACCTACAATGCCGACGACGATCCGAACCGCTATTACTACCGTTCGGATCACTACAACTTCGCCGAGTTGGGCATTCCGGCCATTTTTTATTTCAACGGCACGCACGACGATTACCATCGTCCCAGCGACACGGTCGACAAGATCAATTTTGAAAAGATGGCCCGGATCGGGCAGCTCGTTTTCCATGTAACCTGGGAACTGGCCAATCGCGACGAGCGCATCCAGGTGGATGTGCCGCAGAAGTGATCGTACAGGCCCACCTAAGCGGTCCGACTACCCGGAGCGGTCGGACCGCTTGTTTTTTTGGCCTATCTTTCCCGCATGAAACCCCACCTTCGCCTGTTATTCTTCCTGCTCTTATTTTCGGTACACAGCGTTGCCCAAGAGCCGCTCCGCCTGTTGTCGTGGAACATCCAGGACTTTGGCCGCACCAAGGACAGCAGCGAGATCCGGGCCATCGCGCAGGTCGTCGCCGATTATGATGTGGTAGCCATCCAAGAGGTGGTGGCCGGTTATGGAGGCGCCCAGGCCGTGGCGCGTTTGGCCGACCAGCTCAATCGTCTGGGCGAGCGCTGGGATTACCGCGTGAGCGATCCGACCGACAGTCCGAAGTACAAGACCGAGCGCTACGCTTTTCTGTGGAAGACCGGCCGGGTACAACTCCGTGGCCGCCCGTGGCTGGCCGGCTCGTTGCCGGAGGCCGTGTTCCGGGAACCCTATCTCGCCCGTTTCCGCTTTGGCGAACATGGGCTGCTGATCGCCAACTACCACGCCCGGCGCCACGACGAGGCACCAGAGGAGGAGATTGCCCTGTTGGCAGAACTCCCAGCCCTCTATCCGGGCGACTGCTTCCTGCTCGCCGGCGATTTCAATCGGTCTGAAGAGCATCCGGTCTTTGACGCACTGGAGCGCCAGGGTTACCGGCCGGCCATACTTGGCCAACCCACCACGCTTAAGCACTATTGCGACGATCGCAGCAACTACCTGAACCATGCCATCGACAATGTGTACTTGCCGGGCGGCTGCCTACCCTCTACCCGGGCCGGCGTGCTCGATCTGGTGGAAGACTGCACTCGTTTGGAGGAAGTGCGCCGGTGGTCGGATCATTTGCCGGTTTGGGTGGAGATTGCGTGGTGATTCCTGCCCGGCGGCTTAGTGATCCGATCAGTATACTGATCGGATCACTTAATTCGAAAATTTGGAGCAGATGGGCACTGACAAAAAACGCGAAAAACGGACAGGCAGATCCGGGTCAAAAATGACTATGCGGCTACAAGTGCATTGATTTTCAATGCACTTGTAAAATCGATGAGCCCTAGCAGATAAGATCCGGTAAAAAAAATCAACGGCCGCCGGCGAAGAATTCGGCGATGCGCTCCACGAGTTCTTCGGAGTGAATGATCACCTTTTGGCCCTCCAGGGTGATGCGGCCATTGGAGAAGTCGCTGCGCGAGCAGCCCAGGGAAACGCCATCGGCCGACACCCGCAGGTGATGTAATTTGTTGACCAGCCCTCGATCATAGGGGAACTCGTTGTCGAGCGACAGTTCCTTTTCGGCCAGGTAGTTCTGCACAACCTGCTCGTCCTGGTAGAAATGCTGATCGAACTCGCGCAGATTAACGGTCTTTTGCGGGCCGGCGGTCACAAACTGATGCACCTCTTCCAGGAAATCGCTTTCCTCCATGACCTCCCCCGTTTCCGGGTCGACGGGCAGGGGCAGACCGTTGACGACGGCTACAAAGGTCTGCGTGAGTTCGCGGTTGCTCTCTTCGCGGTCGAGCCCGATCCAGTTGACGAAATAGTCGGAGATCTCTTTCTGGCTGCGGGCGTAGCGGATCATGCGTACATAGCGTTCGCGCTGCTCGTCGTCGCCCTTCGGCCATTCGCTGTGATAGCGATCGATGTCGATCAGGGCCGCCATGGCCAGTTTCTCCATGTTGAGGTAGGTGACCGTGTCGAGTTGGAAGCTGTTGGTTCCCGGCGTTCGCGAGAAGATCAAGCCGTCGGTATCGCGCAGCAGGAAGATGCCCAACTGCGGACGATGCACCTTCAGCGCCTGTTCGTGATACGACTGCCGGCGCTCCACCACCTGATCGTAGTGAGCGAACACGAAATAGCCGCCTTTGGCCCCAACCACACCTTGCAGACCATACTGCAGACTTTGCATCGCCTCGCGCGAGAATTCCAGGAAGGCAGCCGCCGAGAGGCCGGTCGCGAACAGGGTCTGCAAGGCGCGCGGCACCGGACTTCCCTCTTCTTTCTTCAGCGATCCGTTAAGGGTGTCTTCCGACAGGTAGAAAGGCGCGTTCAGCTTTTCGACCA
>JAGQXA010000557.1 GCA_020436865.1 Saprospiraceae bacterium
GGCAATTTTGTCGATAGCCACCACATCTTGCTCCTGCTACTGCTCTACATGTACGAATACAAGAAAGAAACGGGCAAGGTGGTCATCACTTTTTCGGTGACCGACAAGATGAAAAAACTGGCCGAACAATACGGACTAGACTACGAGGTGACTAAGATCGGCTTCAAATATATCGCCGAGATCATGGCCGAGGAAGACGTCATCGTCGGCGGCGAAGAATCCGGAGGCCTGGCCGTCAAAGGGCATATCCCCGAACGCGACGGCATCTGGATCGGCCTGCTCATTCTCGAATTCATGGCCAAGACCGGAAAGAGCCTCGAAGAACTGATCCAGGAAGTGTATGCCAAGGTAGGCCCCTTCGCCTTCGATCGCGACGACCTCCACATCTCCGACGCGCAAAAGCAGGAGATCATCCGCATCTGCCAAAACGATCCGTACAAATCGTTCGGGAAATACCAGGTGCGCTCCATGGAATCGGTCGACGGATATAAGTACTATCTCGACGACGAGCGCTGGCTGATGATCCGCCCCTCCGGTACCGAACCGGTACTGCGCGTATACTCGCAGGCGCCGACCGCCGAGGAGGTCCGGCAGATCCTGGATGCGGCGCAAGCGACGGTATTAGGATAATTGGCTTATTGGGTAATTGGTTTATGGGGGGGGTAAGAAACGGCTGGTTCCGGTCCCCTGACCGGAACCTTCACGATGCAATTGGGGTCCCCTGACCCTAACGTCAGTTAATCAGCGCCTGGAATAGCCCCCGGAATTCTGCCGCATCCTGGAACAGGCGATCGTTGTAGACCGTAGCGCTGAATTTGAGGTAGTGAGGTTGGTCATTCCGCAAATGCAACTCGATCAGCACATTGCCATATTGCTGGTCGAAAGATCCTTCCCGCTGAAGATCCGGTCGCGGCTTCAGGTAATGCCGTTCGATGGTTTCTACCCGTTCGCCGCGCGTGAAGGTACGGCTATCGGAAATCTGCGGTTTGTAGGGCAAGCGCAAGACCTTCTCCTTCAGGAGATCGAGGAAATGGGTCACGTCGCGCCGGCTGTACCTGGTCTTATAGAAATGTATGACAAACCCCTTAGAAGAAGGCGTATCGAGGAAGTCGATCCCGTCGTCGACCTCGTCGGGAGCGACGGAAAAGATCGCATACTGGTCGCCCAGCCAGTCGAGCAACCGCCGGCAAACCAGGGTGCTTTTCCAACGTTCCAGGTCCTGGCGCTCTTCCTCGCTCCGGTCGATCAACTCGTGCAGGAAAGGCACCTGAGCCGAACTGTTCTGCGAGGCATGGAAGAGGGACTTGAAATACTCCCAGAGATTATTGCTCATGCCTGTACAACAGCGCCCCGCAGTTCTTTGTTGCTGAACCATTCAAGATGAACACCTCGCTCCAATACGTCTGCAAGCCATTTTCCGACCTGACGACTGGCGAACTCTACGACCTGCTCGCCCTGCGGGCAGAGGTATTTGTCGTCGAGCAAGATTGCCCATACCAGGATCTGGACTACAAGGATCA
>JAGQXA010000558.1 GCA_020436865.1 Saprospiraceae bacterium
GATAGCCGATAGCGGGGTTGTTGGAGGAAATGAGGAGGTCTTCGGCCTTTACCCCTTCTGCCGGCAAGTCGGCTACCTGATCGGTTTCTACCGTAGTGCTGGGGGGCGGGTCGGTTACTCCCAGGGGTTCTTTGTCGCACCCGACCAACAACAGGCTGCCGGTCAGTATCAGGGCAAGGAAGGAAAGGAGAGGTCGAATAGCAAGGATCTTTTTCATGACTTCGGATTTTTGTTCGATTAAATGATCTGGTACAAAGGTGGGGTAGCCCGGAAGGCTTCTCCAGTACAGTTGCTGGCCGGTTTCCGGTGGCGGATCCGGGCTGCAAAGGGACCGGAACAACCGAAGTCGTTTGTAAGTGGCTGATTGTCAGTGATGAAATTTGTACAAGAAAGGCCGGCTTTCGCCGAAAAGCCCGGGCAAGAGGCGGCAAAAATGCCCAGTGATCGGATCAGTATACTGATCCGATCACTTAATTCGAAAATTTGGGGGACCTGCGCAACGACAGTTCGCGCGAAAAATGGACAAGCACTTTTGCCTCAAAAATGGGAGATCCTGGAAATAGGGGTTGATAATCAGTGAGTTAAGGAGTTTGCGGAGGCTTCCGCATGCCAAATCGCGCCATTTTCAACTGCAATTGTTCGGTCAGCCAGTCGCGGTGCAGAACTTCTGATGCCGGAGGAAGTTGCTCCAGGAGTTCTTCCAGTTTCTCGGCTTCCCATTTTTCGACCTTGGCCATCTTGCGGGTCAGGTCGATGAAACGGTGTACCTGGTTGCGGTTGCGCTCGGTGATAGCGCTGTTGCGCAGGGTATAGATGCGGTAGGCTTCCAGGAGTGAGTGCAGCAATTCCGTCTGACCGGTTTCGTAGTAGATCTTCACGAGCAGATTGCGGGTGCTCATGGCCATGAACACCTCCCGGAAGTCGAGCGTGGCCAACAGCCGTTGTGCCTGGTCGTACTCGCGGCGGTAGTAGTGGTAGTGGGCGAGATTGTACTGATAGATGGGGTCTCGATAGGCCTCCGGGAGTTGGTCCCGGAACCGATGCAAAAACTTCCAGACCCAGGGATAGTCTTGAGTTTTCAGCCCTACGGTAACGAGGTTCTTGTACAGCCAGGGCGATAAATTGCCGTCGGCCAGGGCCACGCCGCTTTCGATCAGACGCCGGCCGCTATCGAGATACTCCCGGTAGAAGAACTCGTCGTTGTGCACGTTGATGCGGCGACTGCAAAAGTTGAATAAGCCGATGAAGAAGGTTTCCTTTTCCGGCAGATCGAATAGCGCTTCGTGCTCGAGAATGAGCGCTTTGGCGGAAAAATAAGCCTCCGTGTCCTCGTGCTCCCGCAGCAGTTGGAGAAAGGTGCGGTAGACCTGCACGGCCGGCAGCTCGCCCCAGGGAGGCTCGGCCGACATCTTCAGCACGGCCTCGACCTGCCTCAGTTCGTACCGGATATTTAGCGAGTGCTGCGCATTGATCATCAGGCAGCAGTAGCGAAGCTTTTCGATGAGGTAAAACAGATCGAGGGCATCGGCCGCTTCCTGCAAAGCGGGATTGTGCGTGCGCTGATCGGGGTCGGTCTGCCGGTGCAACAGCCATTTCCAATCGAAATGGCGGCGGTAGTAGTCGGCATTCCGGAAGGGATACTTCTGCAAGGTCTTTGCCGCCCGGTCGAGCACGCTGCGCAAATGCAGCGACAACCCGGCCTGGTGATGCTCTTCGGCCAGGTATAGATATTGTTGCCAGTCGTCCTGCTCCAGCGCTTCGTGCGTGAGGAATTGCTCGGTTTGCTTCAGCAGGTCGCTCATGTGGTAGGAGAGCTCCTTTTCACCAGTCTGCTTCGACCATTTGACCTTCTTCAACACCTGCGCCTTGGCCAGTCCGCGGTCGGTCCACCGGGGGGCGAAGCGGCGCAGATACTGGAAAAAGCTCAGAATATCCGTATTTTTATTGAAATAGGGCGAGTCCAAATAGATCTCTAAGCGGGAAAGCTGCCTGGCTTCCAGCGTCTTCAACAGTTGGATCAGCTTGCTGTCGTGCATGCAGGGGGCGGCTTTTTCCTCAAAATAGCAAAAATATCTGCCATGAAACACCTGATCTACTCCCTATTGTTCCTCCTGCCGGGCCTGCTTTCCGGACAGCTGATGTA
>JAGQXA010000559.1 GCA_020436865.1 Saprospiraceae bacterium
ATGTGCCCGTGTCGATCAAAGGCAATCGCTATTCGAGGCTGGAAGAACTGACCAAGACCGACCTCCTCGACAAGCCTTGCTGGCTGGTGGGGATCAACATGACCCCCTTCGACGTGCACAAGAATTGTGCGCCGATCGACGGTAAGGTGGTGCTGAACCAGCACTTCGACGGCAAGTTTCTCTCGCTCAAGGAGGGCGAGGCCCTGGCCGAGAACGAGCGCAACACCTATGTGATCCAGAACCCTCAACTGAAAGTGGGCGTGGTACAGATCGCCTCCCGCCTCGTGCGCCGCATCGATTCGTATGTGCAAACCGGTGCAGACTTGCAGCAAGGCGATTGGCTCGGCATGATCCGCTTCGGCAGCCAGGTCGACGTCATTCTGCCGATCGACTATGAGATCAACGTGCAGCTGAAAGATCAGATCTACGCCGGTACGACCATTCTGGCTAAACCCAACCGCAAGCCTTGAACCTGTTATTCGACATCGGACATCCCGCGCATGTGCATCTCTTCCGCTGCTTTGCCGTAGAGATGCAGGCCGAAGGGCACGACATCCTTTTCACCTGCCGCGATAAGGACCTGACCCTGCGTTTGCTCGACGAGTACGGCTTGCCGTATGTGTCGTTCGGCAAGCCCAAGACCGGCATGGTCAATAAACTGCTCGGCCTGTGGCGCTTCAACCGCGATCTTCTGCAAGCGGCCCGGCGCTTCCGGCCCGACGTTCTGCTCAGCCACGGCTCGATCTACGCGGCCCATGTGGCGGCCCTGATCGGCAAACCGCACATTTCCTTCGAGGATACCGGCAATATGGAGCAGATCCTGTTGTACAAGCCTTTCACGAAGGCCATTTTAGTGTCGGACTCCTTTACCAAGCACTTCGGCAAGCGCACGGTGGTTTACCCCGGCTATCACGAGCTGGCCTACCTGCATCCGCGCCGCTTTCGCCCCGATCCGGATGTACTGAAGCAGTACGGCATCGATCCGGCGGAGAAGATCATTCTGCTGCGCTTCGTCTCCTGGAATGCCACCCACGATTTTCAGCATGCGGGCATTTCGCCGCAGCTCAAGCGCCGGGCGGTCGACACCTTCTCGCGCTACGGACGGGTGCTGATCACTTCGGAAAAGGAGTTGTCGGAGGAGTTCAAGCCTTATCAGATCCGGATCAATCCGGTCGATATCTTCCACGTGATGGCGCATTGCAAGCTGGTTTTCGGCGAAAGCGCCACGATGGCCTCCGAGGCCGCCGTGCTTGGAGTGCCGGCCATTTACATAGATTCCACCTCTCGCGATTACACCCAGGAGCAGGAAAAGAAATACGGGCTGGTGTTCAACTACTCCGAAGCGCCGGCAGAGATCGAAAAGGCGATCGTCCGGGGCGAAGAGATCCTGACGACCCCCACCCTGGAAGCGTCTTTTGCCGCCGGCCACCGACAGCTGCTGGCCGACAAGATCGACGTGACGGACTTTCTCAAGAGCTTCGTGTTGAAAATGCCCCGCCGTGCGTGATTTTTCTCTTCATATCTACCAGCGGCTGCTCGACAGCCTGCAGGAAGCAGGCTACCGATTCACCTCCTTTGCCCGCTTTCTGGAAGCGCCGGAGGAGAAGGCGATCATGCTTCGGCACGATGTCGACGCCCGGAAGCTGAACTCTCTGGAATTCGCCCGGATCCAGCACGAAAGAGGGATCGAAAGCACTTACTACTTCCGCGTCGTTCCGCAGAGTTTCGACGAGGGCGTCATCCGGGAGATTTACGAACTCGGACATGAGATCGGCTACCACTACGAAGACATGGACTTTGCCAAGGGCGACCCGCATAAGGCTATCGGGCTGTTCGAGCGGCATCTCGATCGCTTGCGCAAAGTTGCGCCGGTTCGCACGATCTGTATGCATGGCAGTCCGCGCTCGAAGTACGACAACAAGGATGTCTGGAAGCACTACGACTACCGCGACTACGGCTTGATCGGCGAGCCCTACTACGACCTCGACTTCTCGCGCGTCTTCTACCTGACCGACACCGGCCGGCGCTGGGACGGGCACCGGGTGAGCGTACGCGACAAGGTCGAGCAAGCGTTCGACCTCGCTTTTCACAGCACCGGCGAGATCATCGACACCGTTCGCAGAAACGAATTGCCCAATCAGGTCATGCTGAACTTCCACCCGCAGCGGTGGATGGATCCGTACCTGCCCTGGTTGAAGGAAAAGTATACCCAAACATTCAAAAATCAAATCAAATACTACTTGATCCAATGGAGAACTTCTAGATAATCACATATCCATATCCAAAATCTCTGAGTCATGCTTATTACCCCCCTTACCCCCCGCAGTGTGCATGCTCCTGTTGTTGAAGGCCGTCGGTTTCTACGACCGATACTAAAACGGCAAAAGCGTACCGACTATCAGGTTTATCGCCGGGCGCTCATGGCAGCAGTACCGCCTCATGTCTTTCATTTTATCGACCTGTGGGTCGATCTGGAAGACATTGACAACCTGCAGGTGATGGACACGTCCTCACTCTTCAATTTCGTGAATGTGCAGGCAAAGCCCCGATCGGGCGGCGACCCCCTGCAGCTGAAGTCTGAAGAGACCGGCATCGGCAACATCGTCAACCTCAAGCGGCTGAACGACATCCGCTACATCAACAAGTATCTCGAATCGGCCAATGAGAACCTCCGGGAGGGCGGTTATCTGATCGGCTGCGTCGAGACCTCCGTCGAGCGATGGCACCGATTGATGGCCAAGTATCCGGCGCCGTTCAACCTGCTGTACTACTGCCTTGATTTCATGGTCAAGCGCGTTTGGCCCAAACTCCCGTTCCTGAAGAAATTCTATTTCTTCCTGACCAACGGCCGCAACCGCGTTATTTCCGAAATGGAGGTTTACGGCCGCTTGCGCTCCTGTGGTTTCCGCCACCTCGACGTCATCGAAGCGGAAGGCAAACTGTACTTCGTCGCGGAGAAGATCGGCAAACCGGCCTACAACATGGAGGCGACCTACGGGCCTTTCATCAAATTGCGCCGGGTAGGCAAGAACGGCAAGATCATCAAGGTGCGTAAGTTGCGCACGATGTACCCCTATGCCGAGTACCTGCAGGAACACATCTTCAACCGCGTCGGACTGCAGTCGGGCGGCAAGTTGAAGAACGACCCCCGGGTCAGTACGCTGGGACGGTTTTTGCGCAAATTCTGGCTCGACGAAATGCCCATGATCGTCAACCTGCTCAAGGGCGAGATGAAGTTCTTCGGCGTGCGGCCGTTGAGCGCGCACTACCTGAGCCTCTATCCGCAGGAATTCCAGGAATTCCGCAGTCGCTTCAAGCCGGGCCTGATCCCGCCTTTCTACGTCGACCTGCCCGATACGCTGGAGGAGATCGTGGCTTCCGAACGGAAGTACCTGGAAACCTACGAGCGCCTCGGATTTCTGGCTGACTTCCTCTACACCTTCAAGGCCATTTTCAATATCTTCGTCAGAGGGGCCAGGAGCAAGTAGGCTACCTGACCGGCTAACCGATCCACTTCATGATCTTCGTGACCAAACCCTTCCTTCCGCCGCGCGAAGAATACGAGCGGTACGTCAACGGCATCTGGCAGCGCAACTGGCTGACCAATCACGGGCCGTTGGTCAATGAACTCGAGCTGCAACTGAAGGACTACCTGCAGCTCGACCACCTACTGTACCTGAACAACGGCACCATCGCGTTGCAGATAGCCTTGAAAGCGCTGGGGCTGAAAGGAGAGGTGATCACCACGCCCTTCAGCTATGTGGCGACGACCTCGGCCATCGCCTGGGAAGGTCTCAAGCCGGTCTTTGTCGACATCGATCCGCAGACGGCCAACATCGATCCGAACAAGATCGAGGCCGCCATCACCCCGCGCACCTCGGCCATCCTGGCGACGCATGTGTATGGGAATCCCTGCGACATCGACGCCATCAAAACGATCGCCGACCGGCATCGCCTGAAGGTGATCTACGACGGCGCCCATTGTTTCGGCACGAAGTACAAGGGGCGTTCGGTGTTCGAGTACGGCGATATTTCGACCACCAGTTTTCACGCTACCAAGCTCTTTCACACAGTCGAAGGGGGCGCCGTTTTTACGACCGACCCCGATTTGTTGAAAAAGATGGCACTACTGCGTAATTTCGGCCATGAAGGGCCGAACGATTTCGGCGACATTGGCATCAACGGGAAGAACTCGGAGTTTCATGCCGCCATGGGATTGGCCAATCTCAAGTACATTGGCGAGATCCTGGAAAGCAGAAAGGCGCAGTGGCTGCGCTACCGGGACCTGCTCGCGGGTTTCCAGGCCAGGACCATCCGGATCACCGAGGGGGCGGAATACAATTACGCCTACTTTCCGCTCATCTTTTCCAAGGAGGAAGAGTTGCTGAAGTACCTCGATATGTTGGGCAAAGGACAGGTGTTCCCACGCCGGTATTTTTACCCTTCGCTCAATCGCCTGCCGTATGTGAAGCAGGTCGAGGCGCCGGTCAGTGAACAGATCAGCAGCAGCGTTTGCTGTCTGCCGATGTATTACGACCTAAGTCCAGAGATCCAGCAGATGATCGCCCGCTTCCTGTTGCGCATGCAGAACAATTGAGCCGGCAGTTCGCCCATGATTATTCAAAAACATTAAACCAAGGAAATTTAAACGCACGTAAACATGGATCAAACCAACACAAACGCCTTACAGACCTTCGAGCAATTCCTGTCGACCCAAAATGTCAAAATTTCGGTCCTGGCGTTTATCATTAATCTGCTGCTGGCAGCGGTTCTTTCTTTCATTCTCAGCAGACTTTACATCCGTCATGGCTCGTCGCTGTCGAACCGGAAAGCCTTTGCCGGCAATTTCGTGCTGATCGCAGCGACTACGATGATCATCATTACCATCGTCAAATCCTCGCTGGCCCTCTCGCTGGGTCTGGTGGGCGCCTTGTCGATCGTGCGCTTCCGGGCGGCGATCAAGGAACCGGAGGAATTGTCGTACATCTTCCTGACGATCGCCATCGGTCTGGGCCTTGGCGCCGATCAGCGCCTGATCACGATCGTCGGATTCCTCATGGTCGTCGGATTCATCCTGTTGAAAAACTTTAACCGGAAGAAGACCGAATACGAAAATCTCCTGCTGACGATCTCCACGACCGCACCCAAGGAAGACACCCTGGAAAAGGTCATCGCCCTGCTCGAGCAACACTGCAGCGGGATCGACCTGAAGCGCTTCGACGAGAACAGCCACCTTTCCGAAATTTCGTTGCTGGTGGAATACAAAGACCTCGACAGCTTCAATAAAAGTAAAGCAGCCTTGAAGCAGATGGACCCATCGATGGCGATCAGCTTCATCGACAACAAAGGAATGATCTGAGATGAAAGTCAAGGGTTCCGCACGTCTGAATTCTATCGCGGCAGGAGTGCTGGCCTTTCTTAAACGGCACAGCACCCTCCTGATCGCTTTTTTCCTGTTGTACAACCTCGTTCTGGTCGGTCTGGGGATCGGTATCTTCCACTACCGGGTGCCGGAGGAGTACAAACAGAAGATCCAGGATCGCATCAGCATTGCCAAGATACCGGCGAACTTCTTTCGCGGGCAGACCA
>JAGQXA010000005.1 GCA_020436865.1 Saprospiraceae bacterium
ACTACCTGAACCGGCCAATTGGAGGCGTTGCCGAGCGAATGTTGGTAGAAGGCCTCGCCGCAATCATCTTCCAACAGGATCTCGAGCGGCAGATCTTGCGGAAACCAACCTTTAACCTCTCCAGCGAAATTGGAGTAGCCCGACCAGTAGCGGTTTGCGCCCCCGATCCGAATGGACACCGACTGAAAGCTCAGCGGCGAGCCGTCGGTATCGATTATTTTAGCCTGCCGCTGAACGGCCGGATGATCGACTGCACACAGCCAATAACCCGTTTGGCCGATCTCTGCCCGGTAGTAGTTGTTCTCCAGGATGGCTGTACCCATCCGCTCCCAAAAGCCGTTGACCTCCTGGAAGCGCCACAGGCCGATCTCGGCCGGCGCTTGCGTCAACAGGCTCGATGGAATGGGAAAGCGGAGGCCCACTTCTTTACCCAGTCCGATACGCAGCGGTTCCGATTGTGGATCGGTGAGATCGATCACCATTACACCGAAATCCTGGAGTGCGTGCATGGACTCATCCGCGTCGATCCCTAGCAAAGCGCCCGGCAACCGTTCGATCGAAGCCGGATCGGCCGGGTTCAACCATCGGGCGTACACCTCTGCGGTACCGGAGTACAGATCCCCTCCGGCCGTCAGCAAGGTGTTGGCCATGAAGTCGATCCGGGCGTCGCCGGATAATTCGACGACCGCTTCCTGGGTCGCGTCGATCTCCTGGATCACCTCTTTGGGCATTAAGACCAGGGACAGAAATTCGAGGCTTCCCTCGCTGGTCGAGATCATCCGGGAGGCCGGGTAAAAACCGGGCAATTCGGCAAACAGGTACGTCTGATCGGCCGATACGTTGAGATCCTGCAGTCGAAATACCCCGGCCGCATCGGCGTATTCGCCGATATTTCCCAGCCGCAGCTCCGCGCCCTCGGCCGGCTGCCCCCCTTCCATGATCACCCGGCCACCGATCGTGGCATTGACGATCAAAGCCGAACCCGTAGGGTCGATCGGATCGGGAATAAAAGTATCGATATCCTTCCGGCAGGAAGAGAACAGCAGCAGCGTTCCGGCGAAGAGTCCAAACAGTCGTATCATTTCCAATAGCGTGGTGTTTTCTAGGAAGAAGATTAGTTGAACACGGGAAATGCTGCCTGGGGGGATCGGGTAATTTGCGGATTGGTTTATTGGGAGATTGGAGGGGGCGATTTGGGATTTCGCAGGAATTTGGTTTCTTTCATCTTTCTACTTTCATCTTTCTACGTTCATTTTGCGCGATGATCACTGGATCCGACCTCCTGCAGCTCGTGTTACTGATCTTCTTTCCCCTGCTTGCTCAGCGCCTGAGTAGCTGGAAGTCTGGCTGGAAATGGCTGAGTCCGGTCGTGCAATGTTACGCGATCGGCATTTTGCTGCGCAATAGCGGCTTTTTTCCGGTAAACGAACTACTGGCGGAGACTTTCCGCGACCTCAGCATCCTGCTAGCCATTCCATTGTTGCTATTCAGCACCGACCTTCGTCGCTGGTGGAAGGAGGCGCGCAAGGCTACGCTGGCATTCGGCTTGTGCGTGGTCAGCGGCGTGGTGGCCAGCATGTTGTGGGCTTTGGTCTTTCGCTACAGCTTGCCCGACATTTGGCGAATAGCCGGCATGTTGGTCGGAGTCTACACCGGAGGCACGCCCAATATGAATGCCATTGGGCTGGCCCTGGGAGCTCCGGACGCGGAAATCCTGTACCTCAACGGGGCGGATATTTTTTGCGGCGGACTGTTCTTATTATTTCTGCTGTCGGTGGCGGGGAAGGTGTATGGATGGTGGTTGAAAGGGGAGAAAAGGGGGAAAGGGGAGAAAGAGGAGAAGAGGGAGAAAGCAGATCGCGCAGACAGGACGTACTGGAAACCGGCATCCCTGGCAGTTGGGATTGTCGGCCTTTCCGGGGGTGGCGTCTGGTTATTGACCGGAGGGTTGGAGGCGCTAAGCCTGCTGTTGCTCTTGCTGACTACAGCGAGCATAGGGGCTTCGCTGCACGGGTCCGTCCGTCGATGGGGAGGGAGCTATCCGGCGGGGGAATACTTGCTATTGGTCTTTTGCGTGGCATTGGGGTTCATGGCCGATTTTAGCGAAATTTGGGGGCAGAGCATGGCAATGCTCGGATATATGGCGGCGGTGCTGATAAGCACGGCGACTCTGCATCTGTTGTTGGCGCGGGCATTTCGAATCGATCGAGATACCACGCTCATCACTGCC
>JAGQXA010000560.1 GCA_020436865.1 Saprospiraceae bacterium
AGACCTCCGAAAAGGAGGATCAAGAAGCAAACGATACGGCGTGGATTAGACATGGGCGGGTTGGTAAGTACAATTAGATATCGATCCGACCGCGGCGAGCGGTCGGATCGAACCTCTTTCATCTTTCTACTTTCATCTTTCTACTAAAACTTATAGTCGAGTCGCATGGTCATGTGGAACGGCGGCTCGAGCAGACCGGGCCGTACGCTGTATTCTTCGTTTAGCAGGTTGTTGAAGAGCAGCGACACTTTCCTGTTCTCGTCGAAATTGTAGGCCACGCGCAGGTTGACCACCTTGTTGCCGCCCTGGTTGTTGAGCCGGTACTCTTTCAGGCCGGGCACGATCAGCGCTTCGAAAATGGCGTCGATGGCTTCCATGTACGAGTTGTAGAGCACGCCGACGCCGATCGACACCTTCTTCCATTCCGACTGCATGTCGAACTTGAAGGAGTGTTTGCTGCGATACTTCAGGATGTTCTCGTCGCTCGACGAGTTGATGGCGTTCTTCTGGGCGTCGGTCGGCGTTTCTCCGACCGGCGGCGGGGTGGTATCGAATTCGGCAAATTTCGGGTCGATGTAGGTGTAGCCCGTCAGCAGCGAAGTGGGCAGTCCGAAGAGGTTCCCCTGTCCGGCGATCGTCACTTCCATGCCCTTGATGATGGTGTTGCCCACATTTTGCGACTGGAAGCCCGTGGGGAAGAGGTTGACGAAGTTGAACTCCATCATGTCCTGATATTCCGACCAGAATGCGGCGATATCGAGGAAGCCGTCGAAGTCAAACACCCGGAAGCCCTGCTTGATGCCCAGTTCGGCGCTCCAACCGGTTTCGGATTGCAGTTCCGGGTTCGGGCTGATGGGCACGCCCCCGAAGGTGGTCACGATGTATTTCTCGGCCAGGGTCGGATAGCGGTAGCCCTGTCCCCAGGAAGCCCGCAGGAAGGTATAGTCGGTCACCTCCAGGTTGGCCCCGAAGCGGAACACGGGTTTCGACTCGACGTCGTCGGAGGGCGCGATCGTGATCGAATCGGCGCCGTTGAAATAGGTGATCCCCGGATTGGTCAGGGCATTGCGTTCGTAGCGGAATCCGGCCGACAGGTTGAGCTTGTCGAACATCTTCTTGTCGAGCTGCATATAGCCCGCCAGGTTGAGGGTCGAGTAGGTCGTGTCGCCGTACAATTCGGCCTTGATGTAGTTGCCGGAAACGACCGTGCCGGCGGTGACCACCAGATCGATGCCGGCCATTTGGCGCTGGAACTGATATTCCGAATACCAGAGTTCGGAGGCATTCGACTGATCGTTCGACACGGAATTGTCGACGCTGTAGAAGCGGCCCAGCAGTTTATGCCGGTTGCCCGAGCGATCGAAGTAGGTCACGTACGGATCGATGTTGTAGCGAAAGCGGTCGCCGGTCGACCAGGTGCGGGGGTCGCCCCGATAGGCGCCTTCCTTGGCATTTTTCCAAAAGAAGAAATTGGTGCCCTGTCCGGAGTTGAAGCCCGAATAGAAGCCGAGGCTCAAGCGGTCGGTCACCCGATAGCGGGCGCCCAGCGTCAGGCGCTGGTACTGGTCGTAATCGCGTTCGTTGAAGCTCATGTCGCGCAGCGCATAACCGCTCATGATCAGGTCGAACTTACCGAACTTGCGCTTGTAGGAAAAGCTGCCGCCGGTTTCGAACGGCTGGCCGTCCCACCATTTCTTGGTCTTGTCCTTCGGCGAGAAATAGTTGGTATAGAACAGGGCAGCCTTGAATTCGGGCTTTTGCTTGGCGTAATCGGTGCGGATGTTGATGATGCCATTGAGAGCGGAAGAGCCGTACAGGGCCGAAGCGGCGCCTTTAACCACTTCGATCTGGCTCACGTTCTCGACGGGCACGTCGACCCACTGCGGATAGCCGGCGTCGGCCTGGAGGATGGGCACGTCGTTGATGAGCAGCAGCACGCGGCTGCCGGCGCCGTACGAATAGCCCGAGCCGCCGCGGATGTTGGCCTGTCCGCCGACCATATTCACGCCCGGTACCTTGTCGAGCACCTGCGTGACGCTGGTCGTGTTGATGCTTTCGACCAGCTGCGGCTTGATCACCTCCAGGGAGACGGTCACCTCGCCCAGCGCTTTCTCGTACTTGCCGCTGGTCACGGTCGCCGTTTTGAGCAGGGTCGATTCGAGGGCCAACTGAATGTCGATCTCCAGGGTTTCGCCCGCTTTAACCGTCACCTCACGCTCGACGGAAGCGTACCCCACGTACGTGTACTCGATCGTGTAGGCGCCGGGGGGCAGTTTTAAGGTGTATTTGCCGTCGAAATCGGTGATGGCGCCCTTGTCGGTGGCTTTCACCGTGGCGGAAATGAGCGGATCGCCGTTGTCGCGGTCGGTCACGATACCGGTCAAGGTACCGGTTTGGCCCGGCA